>JANNPG010000652.1:0-1621 GCA_031399805.1 Betaproteobacteria bacterium
CAACCGGCACCGCCTGGTGAATCCGGGGCGTGAGCCGCTGGTGATTATCGAAGTGCAGACCGGAGATTACGTCGAAGAAGACGACATCGTTCGTTTCGACGATGTGTACGGCCGGAGTTAAGGGGTGATGGGTAATGGGGATTGAGTGATGCGTAAGTTCATTTTTAACCCATCGCCCATCGCCCATCACCCATCACCCATCACCCATCGCTCATCACCAATCAATTCATCACCGCTTTACAGCGAGGAACGCGTCGAGGCTGGTCAGCCAATGCGGCAGTTCGACGCCGAATGTGCGCCGCAGCTTGTCATGATTCAGCCGCGAGTTGCGCGGTCGCGCCGCCGGCGCAGGATACCCGGACGTCGGAATCGGTACGAGCTTCGCCCGCGGTTTTGTCGCGGTCGCGGAAGTCTCTGCAAGAATCGCCGCCGCGAATTCGTACCACGACGCACTGCCTTGCGCGCTCAGGTTATAGATGCCTTTGAGGGCGTCGAATTCAGCGCCGCCTCTACTCGTGACGCGGGTCAGGATCGCGCCGGTCGCAGTCGCAATATCGCGGCACCAGGTTGGCGCGCCGATCTGATCGTCGACCACCTTCAGTTCGTCGCGTTCCGCCGCGAGCCGCAGTATCGTGACCAGAAAATTCCTGCCGCTGGCGCCGTATACCCAGCTGGTGCGCAAGATCAGGTGTTTGGCGCCCGACGCCTGCACTGCGCGGTCGCCGGCGAGTTTGGTGCGGCCGTAGACATTGAGCGGGTTCGGCGCATCGTTTTCAGCATAGGGATCGCGTTTGGTGCCATCGAACACGTAATCGGTCGAATAATGCACCAGCATGGCGTCGAGGCGCAGCGCTTCATCCGCGAGGATGCCGGGTGCCGCGCCGTTCACGGCCATCGCCAGCGCGGGCTCGGATTCGGCGCGGTCCACCGCAGTGTAGGCGGCGGCATTGACTATGATCGCGGGACGAATATCGCGCACGGTCGCGACAATCGCTGCCGGATCGGCAAGGTCGAGGGTGCCGCGATCGCACGCGAACACTTCGCCTAACGGGGCGAGCGCGACGACCAGTTCAGCGCCGACCTGACCGCTCTTGCCGGTGAGCAGTATGCGGGTCAAGCAAAAACCTGTGCGTCCTTGAGCCGCTTGCCGTGCAGGTCCTTGGGCGAGAGGTCGGGCGCGCCGCTTAACGGCCACGCGATGGCGATCTCGGGATCGTTCCACAGGATGCAATGCTCGTGCTGCGGAGCGTAATAGTCGGTCGTCTTGTAGAGCACGTCCGCGTAGTCGGATACGACCAGAAAGCCGTGCGCGAAGCCGGGCGGCACCCACAACACCAGGTGATTGTCCGCGGACAGCCTGAGACTGTTCCATTTTCCGAAGTCCGGCGAACTCTTCCTGATATCGACCACCACATCAAAGACTTCACCTGCCAGCACGCGCAGGAGCTTGCCCTGTGGATGCGGGTTCTGATAGTGCAAACCGCGCAGGGCGTTTTTCTTCGAGCGCGACTGGTTGTCCTGCACGAAGGCGGCGCGCACGCCGGTGGTCGCTTCGAACTCGCGCTGGTTATGGCTCTCGAAAAAATAACCGCGCCCGTCCTCGAATACGCGCGACTCGATA
>JANNPG010000015.1:0-3294 GCA_031399805.1 Betaproteobacteria bacterium
CTCGCGAAGGCGAGGCCCCACGCGATGACGTTCTGATTGCCGCCGGCAAGATCGAGCACCACGCCGAACACGAGCGGCGCCAGAAACGCCACCGTAAACCCTGCGAACGAATACACCGCCATCGTCGCGCCGCGCTGGTGCGCGGGCGTGGCGGCAATCACGCCCGAAGTGAGTGCTGCCGAATCGCCAAGCATGCAGCCATAGTGCACGCACATGAGCACGAACACCACGAGCCACGGCCACGCCGCGGTAAAACCGATCAGGCACGCCATCGAACCGGACAGACTCATGAAGAGAAATATCATGCGCTGCCGGCCGAAACGCAGGGCAAGTTCGTTGCCGGATACGCTCATCACCGGTCCCAGCAAGTTGATCATCGCGGCGAGCGTGGCCGCAGCGAGCGGCAGGCCGTCGGGCTGCATAGTGCCGACGAAGACCAGAAACGCCACCATCCACGAACGCTGGCCGAACAACTCGTAGTTATGCGCCGAGTAGCCGGCCACGTAGAGCATGGTGGTGCGATTCCTGACCACCGGTCTGAAATCGAGCAATGCCGGCGACTGCGCGTGCGCGCTCTGGCTGCGCCCCCGCGGTATCGCGCATAGGACGACCAGCGCCGCCGCCACCGGGCCGATCGCGCCGAATATAAACGCCCACTGCCAGCCGAACAGTGCTGCGATTTTGCCGCTGGCGACGATGGAAATACTCGACCCGAGGCCGAAGCTGGCAGTGTAATAAGCGGTCGCGCGCGACTGCGCCTTGCCCTCGAGATGGTCGGTTAACGTCTTGAGCCCCGGCATGTAAGTGCCGGCTAGACCGGCGCCGATCAGGAATTGAAAGAACAACGCGCTCCACAAGCCGTTTGCCAAGAGCGCGAAACCCGCCGCGCCCGCGGCCGACAGCAGACATGCGCAGAAATAAATGCGGCGCGAATCGATGCGGTCCGTGAGACTCGACAACACCGGCACCGCGAGCATGTAACCGGTGTAAAACACGCCGCCGATCAGCCCCGCTTCCGAATTATTAAGTCCCCACGCCGTCATCAACGCCGGCAGGAGCGTCGTATAACACGCGAAGCCGGTCATGCTGAGGGATTCGGCGAGACACATCAATCCGGTCAGCCGGACGGCGGACTGCGGCGCACCAGTCGTCATCACGCGAGCCGGCCGGCTTGCCAGTCACGCGTGATCTCGCGCGCGGCATTCATGCCCGGCACGCCCGACACGCCGCCGCCCGGATGCGTGCCCGCGCCGCACATATACAACCTTGCGAGCGGGCCGCGATAAGCGGCGTAGCCCAGCACCGGGCGTGCGCTGTAGAGCTGATCGAGCGTGAGGGCGCCGTGAAAAATATCGCCGCCCATCAGTCCGAAGTCGCGTTCGAGATCGAGCGGCGACAGCACCTTGCGGCCAAGCACGCTCGCTTTGAAGTTCGGAGCAAAGCGATTGACGGTATCGATCACGAGATCGGCGGCCGCTTCTTTGCAATCATCCCAGCGTTTGCCGTCCGGCAACTCATAGCTGAAATGCTGGCAAAAGAGACTCGCGACGTGTTGGCCGGCAGGAGCGAGCGTGGCGTCCACCGTGCTCGGGATCAGCATTTCCACCACCGGCGCGCGCGACCAGCCTGTGGTGCGCGCATCGAAGTAAGCGCGCTCCATGTAGGCGAGCGACGGCGCCATGATGATGCCCGACTGGTGATGCGCCTGCGCGTCGCGTCCGGGCAGCGCGCTGAAGTCGGGCAATTCGCTCAGTGCGACGTTCATGCGTAGCGTCGCGGATTCGCACCGGTAATTGCGAATACGCGCGACGAAATCAGCGTCGAGATCGCGGGCGTCGATCAATTCGAGATAAAGCAGTTTGGGATTGAGGTTGGAGACGATGCAGCGCGCTTCAACCTCACTGCCATCGGCGAGCACCGCGGCGCGCGCCGCGCCGTTGGCAACAGCGACATGCGCGACCGCCGCGCCGGTCTGTATCTCGACGCCACGCACGCGCGCCTCCATCGCCATCGCCTGCGTAATCGCGCCCATGCCGCCGACCGCATGCCCCCACGCGCCTTTTTTGCCGTTGACCTCGCCGAACACATGGTGCAGCAGCACATAGGCCGACCCCGGCGTATTGGGACTCGCGTAATTGCCGACGATCGCGTCAAAACCGAATGCGGCTTTCAACGCACCCGATTCAAACCACGCGTCGAGCATCTGCCCCGCGCTTTTGGTGAAGAGATCGAGCACATCGCGCCGCGCCGGCATCGCGAGTCGGCGCATGCGGTTGCCCGCGACCAGCGCCGCCAGCGCGTCGCGCACGCCGCCGCCGACGTTGGGCGGGGTTTCGAGCGCGAGTCCGCGCAGGACATCCGCGACGCTTTCAAGCATCGCGTAATAGCGCGGCAGCGCGTCGGCGTCACGCTGGGAAAAACGGGCGACTGCGCGCTGTGTGGCGGCAAGCGTCGGCCCGATTTTCAGATAACGGCCGTCGGGCAGCGGCAGAAAATTTGCTAGCGGCCGCTCGAGTATCCGCAAGCCGTGTTCGTGCAGCTTGAGATCGCGAATGACCTGCGGATGCAGCAGGCTGACTGTGTAGCTGGCGGTCGAATTGCGGAAACCGGGAAAGAATTCTTCGGTAACCGCGGCGCCGCCAACCACGCTGCGCCGTTCGAGCACGCGCACTTTGAGGCCCGCCGCCGCGAGATAGCACGCGCAGACAAGGCCGTTGTGGCCGCCGCCGATGATGACAGCGACGTAGTTGATTGGTGCAGGCCTTGAAGGAGATGATACTTGGTGCGCGCGCGCGAGGCGATGTCGCGCGAAAGGCTGCACGCTCCGGTTTATTGCTGCAGGTACGAGACCAGTTCCCGGCGCTCGTTGGCTATCACCTTTCCGCTCATATGGCGACGGTAGTCCTCGTTTGCGATCGGACGCCGGATGCCGGGCGCGATCCAGTATTTGGGCTTGAGGTGCATGCTTCCGAAAGGCCCTTTTGCCCATCCTTCGCCTTCAACTCGAAACGCCTCGAACGTGCCTGCCGGAACCGTGACGCGCTCGCGTGCGACGACCTTGAACTCAACTTCGTTATCCCCCGGCACGCCGCCATGGGGCGTAACCTTGAAACGAGTCGACCACTTTTTGCCGACCGTATACTCCGGAATAAAAAACTGCGCTCCTGTGAAAACCCTTCCGTCCGGCAGCTTGATCACGTTACCGAAAAGATCAGTAACGAATCTGCCGTCGCAGAATATCACCTGATCTTCGGTAATCTGGGAGATTCTAAAATTGATCTTGCGCGTCTCCAT
>JANNPG010000069.1:0-3780 GCA_031399805.1 Betaproteobacteria bacterium
AAATCCGATGAACAGACCCCGGCGCTCGCGCACTCGATGATCAATGCCGCGAGCGGCGCAAACACCGGCCGGTAATACATGCGCGACTTCAGTATCAGGTAGCGCTCGCGCGCCGGCTCGAGCCCGACACAGGCAAACACGCCCATGTCCCACGGCTCCTGTGTCTGTTCGGTGACCAAGATCCGCGCGGCGCCGGTATCAAACAGGACCGTGCGCCCCATATAACAACGCGTGCCGGTGTAGATCGGCCCGCTGATCGTGTATTCGCCGTTGCTGATCGCACGCACCTGTCCGGTCAGGCGCAAAGGCGTGCGCACGGCCATGCCGATCTGCGGCATCGGCAGCTTGTTGCCCAGATCGATCGTGACCGTCGCACCCGCGCCCGCCGCGATCAATTGCGCCACCGCCTGCGGATCGCACACCGGGCCGACGCCGATATGATTGAGGCCCTGACGCAGACATTCATCCAGCACGTCCATCGTGTCGCAGGTGCCGCCCGACATGCAGTTGTCGCCATGGTCGATCAGCAAGACGAGACCGTGCGCAATCGCCTTTGCCCGCGCGACCGACTCCGTCAGCGGCGCCTGCCGGAAGACGAATTCGCGTTTTCGCGCATTGAGCAGCGCGCTGCACTCTTCCGCCCAGCGCGCAGCCTGCTCGACATCGCGATCCGCGACCACCACCACGCTCATGCCGGCGGCCTCGATGTCGGCCAGATAGAAGCCGCCGAATACGGTCGCCGCCAAGGCTCCGCGCCGCTCGATCCCGCGCGCAAACTCGACGCCGTCGCGCATGGCACCCAGGATTTCGGTGTTCTGTCACAGCGTCTGCGCGAGCACGCCCGGGCGCGCGATCGCCACCACCGGTTTGATTTTTGCCGTCGAGCATAGCGAACAGCAGGCGCGCCGCGTGGGCGCCGGTGTCGTACATGTCGACGTGCGGATAAGTCTTGAATCCGACCACAATGTCCGCCAGACGCACCATCGTGTCAGTCACGTTGCCGTGCAGATCAAGCGCAAGGGCGAGCGGTGTCGCCGGCGCGACTGCACGTATGCGTTCGAGCAGCCCGCCTTCACCGTCGTCGTTGTCCTCAACCACCATCGCGCCGTGCAGGTCGAGCAGGATGGCGTCGCAACCCCCGGCGATGGCTTCCACAATCGCATCGCACATTACGCGATAAGCGGACGCGTGCACCGGGCCGCTCGGATTCGCCATCGCAAAGAGCGGCGTCTGCATCACGCAGCCCCTCGACTCTGCTGCGTCGATGAACGCGCCCATCGCAGTGGCCGAACCTTTGCCCGCGGCGTACGCATCGGCGCCAAATGCGGGCCCGCGCGGGTCGCCGGCGCCGAATGCGGCCAGCGGCGTCGGCACCGGCGAAAACGTATTCGTTTCGTGGTTGAGGCGGGCAATTACGACTCTCATGGGCGGCATTTTAGCGCGAACGTTGGCAGCCGAATCGCCGCCATGTTCTAATTGACTTAGAGCGCGTTTCAAAATGAAATAACCTTCGGTGCTATGGACACGCTCTCGCCCCCCAAGGGGACTTCCTGCGGGGTGTAGCGCAGGCGACTCGCCTGCATTCGTTGACGGAGCAGGCGGGGTCGCCTGCGCTACCTTTATTTTGAAATGCGACCTTAATATGCCCGACACCGCCGCACGCACCATCGTACACACCGCCTGCCCGCACGACTGTCCGAGCACGTGCGCGCTTGAAGTCGAAAAACTCGACGCCCACCATATCGGGCGCATACGCGGCGCCGCCGCGAATTCGTACACCGCGGGCGTGATCTGCGAAAAAGTCGCGCGCTACGCTGAGCGCGTGCACCATCCCGACCGCCTCACCCATCCGTTGAAACGCAAGGGCGCAAAAGGCGGCGGCGAATTCACACCGCTCTCCTGGGAATCCGCGCTCGATGAAGTGGCCGAACAGTTCATGCGCGCAACGCAGCGCCTCGGCGCCGCATCCGTGTGGCCGCTTTTTTACGCCGGCACCATGGGGCTCGTGCAGCGCGACGGCATCGAGCGCCTGCGCCACGTGATGCGCTACTCGCGCCAGCATTCGACCATCTGCACCGCGCTGGTGGACGCCGGCTGGGTCGCCGGCGTGGGCGCGAAAATGGGCCCCGATCCACGAGAAATGGGGGAATCCGATCTCGTCATCGTGTGGGGCACCAATCCGGCGTCGACCCAGGTCAACGTCATGACGCACATCGCCAGGGCGCGGCGAGAGCGCAATGCGCAGTTGATCGTCGTCGATCCCTATCGCACGTCGACCGCCAAAGTGGCGGACATGCATCTCATGTTGAGACCAGGCACGGACGGCGCGCTCGCCTGTGCGATCATGCACGTCATGTTCCGCGACGGCCACGCGGACCGCGCTTACATGCGCACGCATGCCGACGTCCCGGACGAACTGGAAGCGCATCTCGCGTCGCGCACGCCGCAGTGGGCCGCTGCCATTACCGGCCTGTCAGTCGCGCAGATCGAAAGCTTCGCCAGACTTTACGGCACAACGGATCGCGCATACATCCGCGTCGGCTTCGGCTTCTCGCGCTCGCGCAATGGTGCTGCCAACGTGCATGCGGTTTCGTGCCTCGCCACCGTCGGCGGCAAATGGCAACACCGGGGTGGCGGCACGTTCTACAGCAACGGCGACATATACAAGATAAAAGATGCGCTGATCAAAGGCACCGACCACCTCGATACAACAATCCGCGCACTCGACATTTCGCGCACAGGGCCGGTATTGACGGGCAACAAGGCCGATCTCGGCGACGGCCCGCCGGTCACTGCGATGCTGGTGCAGAATATGAATCCGGCTGTCGTGTGCCCGGATTCCCGCGCAGTACGCGCCGGCTTCATGCGCGACGACCTGTTCGTCTGCGTGCACGAGCAGTTCATGACCGATACGGCCAAGCTCGCGGACATCGTGCTGCCGGCGACGACGTTTCTCGAACATGACGACATGTACCGCGCCGGCGGGCATTCGTTTTTCCAGGTCACGAAGAAAGTCATCGAGCCGTACGCCGAAGCGCGCGAAAATCACTTTGTCATTTGCGAACTCGCGAAACGGCTGGGCGCCGCGCATCGCGGCTTCGATATGACGGCGTGGGAAATCATCGAAGAAACCCTCAGGCTTTCCGGCTATCCGGATGCCGCGACATTGCACCGCGATCACTGGCTCGACTGCCAGCCGGATTTCGACCAGGCGCATTTCGTGAACGGTTTTCCGACGCACGACGGCAAGTTCCACTTCAAGCCCGACTGGTCCGCACTCGGCAAATACCACGCGCAGATGCCCGCCCTGCCCGACCACATGGAAAGCATCGAGCGCGCGGATGAAAAACACCCGTTCCGTCTCGTCACAGCGCCCGCACGCGGCTATCTCAACAGCACATTCACCGAAACCCCCACCTCGCGCAAACGCGAGCAGCGGCCGACCGTGCTGGTTCATCCGGACGATTGCGCCGGGCTGGGGATTACGGACGGTGAGCGCGTGCAGGTCGGCAATGCGCGCGGCGCGATCATCGTGCATGCGAAAGCGTTCGACGGCCTGCAGCGCGGTGTCGTCGTCATCGAATCGATCTGGCCGAACTCCGCGTTCGAAGGCGGCTTCGGCGTCAACTCCCTGATCGGCGCGGACCCCGGCGCGCCGAACGGCGGCGCGGTATTTCACGATTGCGCGGTGTGGATCAAGCGCGCGGCGTGAGCGAGAGCAATGCTAAAAGCGAAAGGCTTTTACCACAGAGCGCACAGAGAATGCAGAGGGAAACCAAA
>JANNPG010000116.1:0-2450 GCA_031399805.1 Betaproteobacteria bacterium
GGCGCAGCGCGGCAAGGACGAACTCGATCCGCTCGAATTCGACGATTTTGTGCGCGAGAAAATGAAGCTCCTCGAAATGAATCCGGATTTTCTCGATCGCAGCGTCAACGAGGGATTTTCGGGCGGCGAGAAAAAGCGCAACGAGATTCTGCAGATGGCGCTGCTGGAACCGCAAGTCGCGATACTCGACGAGACCGATTCAGGTCTCGACATTGACGCGCTGCGGGTAGTCGCCGGCGGCGTCAACCAGCTTGCCAACAAGGAAAATGCAATTGTGCTGGTCACCCATTACCAGCGACTGCTCAATTACATCGTGCCCGATTACGTGCATGTGATGGAGTCGGGCCGCATCATCAAGACCGGCGGCAAGGATCTCGCTCTCGAACTCGAGTCGCGCGGTTACGACTGGGTCGGCGCCGAACGCAAAGCTGATACCACAGCGACGGCATGAGTACTAGTACTGTCACCGGCAACCGCTACCTCGCGAGCCTGCTTGCCGGGCAGCCCTGGCCGGCCGCCACGCCGCTCGCATGGTTAAACGACTTGCGCGCGCACGCGGTCGATCGCGTCGGCGTCCTGACGGTGCCGACGACACGCGACGAGGATTGGCGCTTTACCGATATTTCACCGCTCACCCGGATTTCGTTTCAGCCGGCGCGCAGCGCGGCGGAACTCCGCGCATCCGACATCGAGCATTTTGTGCTGCCCGAAGCCGCCGCGCGGCTCACGTTCGTCGATGGCGTCTACTCCCCGCAGCTATCCTTCAACGCGGCCGGCATCACAGTCGGCAACATCGCGACAGGTTTAACGCAGCATGGCGCGGCGATGCAGGCGCATCTGGGGCAGCACGCCGTGTTTCATGACAACGCGTTCGCCGCGCTCAATACCGCGTTTCTTCACGACGGCGCATTGATCGTCGTGCCGCCCGATACGTCGATCGCCGCGCCGCTGCACCTGTTGTTCGTCGCGACGCAGAAAGAGACGGCAAGCTATCCGCGCTGCCTGGTGGTGGCCGGGTCCGGCAGTGCGGTCACGGTGGTTGAGGATTTTGTCGCGCTGCAGGACGCGGGGTATTTCACCAACGCGGTGAGCGAAATCGTCGTCGGCGACAACGCCGAGGTTCGGCATATTCGCGTGCAACGCGAGGCCGGCGAGGCTTTTCACATTGCGAATTGCGCGGTGTCGCTGGCGCAGGCGAGTCGTTACCATTCCGTCAGCGTCGCGTTCGGTGCGAGCATTTCGCGCTACAACCTGTACGTACTGCAGTCCGGCGAAGGCGCCGAATGCACGATCGACGGCTTGGCGCTGATCAAGAATAGCCA
Source organism: Betaproteobacteria bacterium (assembly GCA_031399805.1). Lineage (GTDB taxonomy): Bacteria > Pseudomonadota > Gammaproteobacteria > Burkholderiales > SG8-41 > PALSA-1004. The sequence continues at coordinate 1,323 of JANNPG010000116.1, forward strand.
GCTCGCGGATACCCATACCTGCATCGATCACGCCAAGCCGCACGGCGTGAGCCGCCAGCAGCACAAATGCATCGTCGACGGCGCGGCGCACGCCGTGTTCAACGGCAAGATCATGGTGCGCCAGGGTGCGCAATTGACTAATTCGTCGCAGTCGAGCCGCAACCTGCTGATGAGCGCCAAGGCACGCGTGGATACCAAGCCGCAACTCGAGATATTCGCCGACGACGTGAGGTGCGCGCATGGCGCAACGGTCGGCCAGCTCGATGCCGAGGAGGTTTTTTATCTGAAGAGCCGCGGGCTGTCCGACGCCACGGCGCGTAACTTGCTGACCTATGCGTTCGGCGCCGAGATCATCGAGCGTATCCCGGTCGCGTCACTCAAACATAAACTCGAGCAGAGCGTGCTCGAACACACCAACCGCCAGCCATGACCGCAACCCCGACAGCACTCCAAACCCGTTCGCCATCTGCCATCGATGTCGAGCGCATCCGCGCCGAATTTCCGATTTTGAAACTCAAGGTCGGCGGCAAGCCGCTGGTGTATCTCGACAACGCGGCATCGAGCCAGATGCCGCAGCCGGTGATCGACCGCCTGGTGCGCTACCAGACGACGCAGCACGCTAATATCAATCGCGCGGTGCATTACCTCTCAGAGACCGCTACCGGCGAATACGAGGAAGCACGGCGCAAACTGCAGCGCTTTATCAATGCCCGCGAAGAACGCGAGGTGATTTTCACCAGCGGCACCACCGAAGCGATCAACCTGGTGATGCACGGCTACGGCCGGAAATTCATCGGCAAGGATGATGAAATAATCCTGACCACGCTCGAGCACCATTCGAACATCGTGCCGTGGCAGATGCTCGCCGAAGAGAAGGGCATCAGGATCCGGGTCGTGCCGATCAACGACGCGGGCGAGCTAATAATTGACGAGTACGAGAAGCTCTTCAACGAGCGCACCCGCTTCGTCGGCGTCATGCATGTATCGAACGCGCTCGGCACCGTCAATCCGGTCAAGCACATGATCGCGTTTGCGCATGCGCGCGGCGTGCCGGTGCTGGTCGACGGTGCGCAGGCCGCGCCGCACCTGAAAGTCGACGTGCAGGACCTCGACTGCGATTTCTACGCG
>JANNPG010000118.1:0-2822 GCA_031399805.1 Betaproteobacteria bacterium
ATGTCGGCGAGCTTCTTCGCCTCGGGCGTGGGGTCGCGCACGTCGTAGAGGAACATGAGCTGGGCCGAATCCTCGATCAGGTCGAGGATGTCGTCCATTTTGCTGATTAGCTGGTGGATGTCCTCGCGGTCGATCGGCGTGATGAAAGTCTTGTGCACCAGCTCGATGGTGGTACGCGCGATCTTGTCGGCGCGCTTCTCGATCGACTCGATGGTGTAAGTGCGGCGCTCGAGATCGTCGTGATTCGCCATCAGCGCCGCGAGTTCGCGGCTGCCGAGCACGATCTGCTCGGCGTGTTCGTTGAACAAATCGAAAAAACGGCCTTGGCGCGGCAGCAGGCGTCCGAACATCTAATCCTCCAATTCAGCGCCGGGCGGGCCGCGCCCGGCGCAAGTCCCCGATAATTCCAAAGGTTGGTGCTGTTTGCAAAACCAGGAGATACATCCCCTCATGCTCTCCACAGCGTGGCCGGTTTAAGGTCATGCCTGAAATAGGCGCGTAGTTTAGCCGGTTTGACGTGCCCCGGCAGCAATTGCCCGCGGGGTATACTTGCCATCCCGTTCGCATTTTTTAGCCCTGCCGCGCCCAAGCGTGAATACCGCCGTCTCCAACCGCCGCTGGATCGATTCCTTCCTCGCCTGGTATTTCGTCACCATCTGGGGTTCGGGATTTCTCGCCTCCAAGATCGGCATGCTGTACGCGGCGCCGTTTACCTTTCTGACAATGCGCTTCCTGTTCGGCATCGCGTGCATGGTGCCCATCGTACTCATCTTGCGCCCGGTCTGGCCGGCGTCGCGCGCGGAACTTGGACACGTGATCGTCGCCGGGCTCCTGATGCACGCGATACATCTGGGCGGCAGCCACTACACGCAATACCTCGGCGTGTCGGCAGGCATCACCGCGGTACTTTTGACGGTACAACCGCTGCTCACGGCGCTGATCGCTTCGCGCTGGATGGGCGAGCGGCTGTCGTCCCGCCAATGGGTCGGCATCGGCGTCGGATTCGCCGGCGTGGTGCTGGTGGTCTGGCACAAAATCGACATTCGCGAGATGACCATCGGCAGTCTGTGCGCGGTGATCGTCGCACTCCTCGCCGTCACCGCCGGTACGCTTTACCAGCGCGTATTCTGCCCGCGCGTGGACTTGCGCGCTTGCACGCTGGTGCAGTTTGTGGCGTCGGCGGCGGTGCTGGCACCCCTGGCGTGGCTGGTCGAAGGGTTCAGGATCACGTGGGCGTGGCCGCTCGTCGGAGCGATCGTATTTCTGGTCATCGGCGCGTCGATACTCGCCGTCAGCGCGCTGCATACGCTGATGCGCCACGGCGAGGCCACGCGCGTGACGAGTCTTTTTTACCTGACGCCGGTGTTCGCGGTGGTGCTCGAATTCGCGCTGTTTAAAGTGGTGCCGACATGGGTCTCCATGCTCGGCATCGCAATTACCTGCGCCGGCGTCGCGCTCGTTGCGTGGAAGCGCGATCAGCCGGCACCCGAGTAATTTTTGCTCCACCCCCATCCTTTCGGCCCCCTCGCGTGCGTTAGCAGCGCATTGCTGCCCTAACGCAGGCTTTCCCCCAAGGAAGGCAGAAAGGGAGTTAACGCGGGCGGTCGCCGCGCAGAGTGATCCGGTGCATCACGCGCCGGTGGCCGTGATAATCGTTGACCGGGTTGTGCTGGGTGCAGCGATTGTCCCAAAGTGCCAGCGAGCCCGGCCGCCATTGGAAGCGGCACGTAAACTCGGACTTGACCTGGTGCTGGAACAGATAATTCAGGAGCGGCGCGCTCTCTTCCTCGCTCCAGCCTGTGAAGCGCGCCGTGTGGCCGACGTTCACGTAGAGCGCCCGCTTGCCGGTTTCGGGATGCGTGCGCACCACCGGGTGCTCGGCGGTGTATTCGGTATGCGCGTCATCGCGGCCATCGGTCTTCATACGATCTTCGCGCGACTTGCTGACATCGGCCTTGGCCGAACTCGCGACACCAATCAGCCCCGCCAGCGTTTGCTTCAACCCGTCGGACAACGCTTCGTAGGCGAGGTACTGATTCGCGAACAACGTGTCGCCGCCGGTCGGCGGGATTTCGCGCGCAAGCAACAGCGTGCCCATCGGCGGCATTTCGAGATACGTGGTATCGGAGTGCCAGATGCCGCCGAAATTGGCGCGCTCGTGTTCGAGTTTGACCACCGGCGTGATGCACGGGAACCCGTCAAGGCCCTTGATGAACGGATACTCGACCGGCGTGCCGAGTGACTCCGCCACCGCCATGAACTGCGCATTGGACAACTCCTGATCGCGGAAAAAAATCACGCCGTGCGCGAGCCACGCGCGGCGAATTTCGCGCACCGCGTCGGCGGCCAGTTCACGCGCGAGATCGACGCCGTGGATTTCGGCGCCGAGTGCGCCGGCGATTTTCGCGACTTGCATAGGGTTGCGGGCAGCGGGTCCGTATTAACTGGCGAATCGAACTCCTCACGCGCCGAGCATGGATAAGCGCGGCTCACGCAGGATTCACGAGTATACCCAAGCAAGAGGAAACGCGCGTCGTGCAGCCTTAACACGGGTAAAATCGCCGTTTCCCCGGCGCAACAGGGCCGTTTAAGAGTGCCTAACATGATGAAACACGTGTGCGTTGCAGCCAGAATTGGTGATGGCAAGGCGCCCGGTGAAGCGAATATTCGATGTATTCGCAAGACGAGCAACGCGGCCAGCGCCGATTCTGGCTGCAACCCTTCGGGCTGGCACGAGTTTTGGCCCATGGCGTTGTCGAAAGTCCCTTGCTTAGAATGACTAAGCCGCAGGACTTTCTTCTAGCCCTGAGCCAAAATCGTGA
>JANNPG010000154.1:0-2134 GCA_031399805.1 Betaproteobacteria bacterium
GGCAGCGATCACTGCCAGGAAGACAACCGGCAGGTCGGTTCCAATCTCGTCGCCGACTGGCTGGCCGAGCGGTTGGGCGGACGGCTTTAACAGGAGGAAGCGTATGTTGCGCAGCGGTTATTTGAGCATGCTAGTGATTGCAGCGGGCCTCTGTGCGGCGCAGCCGGTCGGCGCGCAGGGAACGCCTTATCCGGTCAAACCGATACGCCTCATCGTGCCCTACCCGCCGGGCGGCTCGGTGGATTTCACGGCGCGCGAGCTCGCGCAGAAATTGAGCGAAGCGTGGGGCCAGCAGATGGTCCTCGACAATCGCGGCGGGGCGGGCTCGACGCTCGGGCACGGCATGGGCGCCAAAGCGACGCCCGACGGCTATACGCTGCTGCTCGGCACCTCGGCGGGATTGGTGGTAAGCCCCGCGCTTGGCACCAGCTTAAGCTATGACTCGCTCACGGATTTCGCGCCGATCGGGCTTGCGGTGTACGCGCCGTTCGCGCTGACGCTGAACGCGGCGGTGGCGGCCAACAGCACGCAGGAATTCATCGCGCTCGCCAAAGCGAACCCGGGCAAGATCAATTTCTCGTCGCCGGGCACCGGCACACCGAATCATCTGGGCGGCGAGTTATTGAAGGCGCTGGCAGGCATCAATATCGTGCACGTGCCGTACAAGGGCGGCGGGCCCGCGCTTATCGATCTGATCAGCGGCCAGGTGCAGATGATGTTTTCGGGCGTGCCGCAGATATTGCCGCATCTGAAGTCCGGACGCCTGAAGGCGGTCGCGATCGGCCATCCCACGCGCATCCGTTCGCTGCCGGACGCGCCGCCGGTTGCCGACGTATTGCCCGGCTTCAACAACACGTCGTGGTACGGGCTGCTCGCGCCCGCCGGCACGCCGAAGGCAATCGTCAACCGCATCAACGCCGAGATGAACAAGGCGCTCGCGAATCCCGAATTCGGTCAGCGGCTTCTGCTGCAGGGTGTCGAGCCGGTAACGAGCACGCCGGCCGGGATGCAGGAAATGATCCGCAGCGAGCTTGCGCGCTGGCGCAAGGTGATGAAAGAAGCGGGGATCAGCGTCGAATCCGCGCGTTGAAAGCGCGGCCGGGCGCAAGCAATGGCGCCGATGCACCGGTAAAATGACGAAGAAGCGGTCTCAAAAATGCACAATGGCCGTTCGTGCTGAGGTATCGAAGTATGAACGGCCGCATCTACGGGCACACTATCAGTGTTCACCCTTCTATACATCAGGGCGAGCGGTATTTTTGAGACCGCTTCGAAGCCAACCGGGGAGTAGAGCCGCATGCCGCAGGTCGCAATCGCCGATGGCGAAATCCACTACGAGGTAACGGGTGAAGGTGATCCGCTGATACTGGTCAGCGGCCTGAATGGTGTCGCGCGCTACTGGCAGCCGCAGATGGCCGCCTTCGCGGCGCGCTACAAAGTCATCACCTACGATCAGCGCGGCACGGGCGCGAGCGATCATAAGCAGCGCGAGTTCTCGGTCGATCAGATGGCGCGCGAACTCGCGGCACTCATGGACGCGTTGAAAATAGACCGCGCGCATATCGTCGGCCTCTCCACCGGCGGCGCGATCGGCCAGACGCTTGCGATCGAGCAACCCGCGCGCGTCGCGGGTCTCGCGTTGTGCAGCACGTGGACGCATTGCGACCCGTGGTTTCGCAGGCTCTTCGAGGCACGGCGCCGCATGTACGAGGTGTGCGGCCCGGAGTTGCACGCGATGTTTCACCCGCTCTTTCTCTACCCGCCGGACTACGTCAACGCACACGATGCCGAGATCACCGAGGAGCAACTGCGCGCCCCCACCAAATCGGCGCCGGTGGAAGTCTCGATCGGGCGCATCACCGCGCTGCTCGCGTTCGACTGTCGCGCCGGGCTCGCGCGCATCAAGTCGCCCACCCTGGTGATGGCGTGCGACAACGACTACATCACGCCGAGCTATCATTCCGAAGCGCTCGCGCGCGCGATACCCGGTGCGAAGCTCGTCATACTGCGCGGCGGCGGCCATTCGTTTTCGAAAACGCGCGCCGACGATTTCAACCGCACGGTGCTGGATTTTCTCGGCGCTGCGGATGGCAACGCAGGACAATCATGAAGATCAGTCGGTGTATCGTACAGG
>JANNPG010000198.1:0-1718 GCA_031399805.1 Betaproteobacteria bacterium
TGCTCGCGGCAACGACCGCCATCTTCGCGCAGGATTATCCGGCGCGCTCGATCCGCATCGTGCTGCCGTTCAGCCCCGGCGGCGGCACCGATCTGCTCGCACGCCTCCTGAGCAGGCGTTTTTACGAGGCCTTCGGTCAGACCGCGGCGGTCGATAACCGTTCCGGCGCGGGCGGTAATCTCGGCGCCGACATCGTGGCGAAAAGCGCGCCTGACGGATATACGCTGCTGATGACTACCGCATCGCTTGCGGTCAATGTGACGCTGTATACAAAACTTCCCTACGACGCGCGCCGCGATCTGATCCCGATCACGCAGGTTGCATCCGCGCCGCTGGTGGTAACCGTGCATCCCTCGGTGCCCGCGCGCAGCGTCCGGGAGTTGATCGACCTGGCAAAGAAAACGAAGGGCGGGCTTAATTTCGGTTCGAACGGCACCGGCACGACCAGCCATCTCGCGATGGTGACGCTGATCCAGGTCGCGGGGACGCCGCTCACGCACATCCCGTACAAGGGGGCGGGCCCGATGCTGACGGCGCTGCTCTCCGGCGAAGTCGAACTCGGGTTTCCAGCCGTCATCAGCGTGCAGCCGCACTTGCGCTCCGGCAGGCTGCGCGCGCTGGCTGTGACGACCAAACGCCAGTCTTCCGCATTGCCCGACGTGCCGACGCTCGATGCGATCTATCCAGGCTTCGATATCGACAACTGGTTTGCGCTGTTTGCGCCCACTGGAACGCCCGCGGCCATCGTCAACCGCATCCATGCCGAGGTTGTGAAAGGCCTCCAGCACGCGGAGTCCAAGGCGTTCATGAAGAACGAGGGCGCCGAGCCGGTCGGCAGCGCGCCGGCGGAGTTCGCGGTGTTCTTTGCGCGCGAGATCGAGAAGTACGCGAAGATCGTCAAGCTGTCGGGCGCGAGACCGGATTCGTGATGGCGGCGGCTAAGCTAATATTCGCCGCGTTCGCCGGCGCGGCCGACCCGGTTGATTGTTTCGCCGCGGCATGCTGAAAAAAGCGATACTGCAGCATTCGACGGCCGGTTGGACGAGAGGCATCATGCAGCGCTTGCTGAACACGCTGGTCCTGTCAATGGCGTTCGCCGCCGTGCCGGGCGTGGCGGCGGATTATCCGGATCGACCCGTGCGCTTGATCGTGCCGTTTCCACCAGGAGGCGGCACGGATGGCCTGGCGCGTATTCTCGGTGCAAAACTGATGGAGCTGTGGGGGCAGCAGGTCATTATCGATAATCGCGGCGGGGCGCAAGGCAACATTGGCACGGCACTGGGCGCCAGGGCGGCGCCGGACGGTTACGTGATCACGCTCGCTCATCAGGGCGCGCTGACCATCAACCCGCATCTTTACAGCAACCCCGGATACGACACGCTGCGCGACTTCGCTGCCGTCTCGCTGGCCACGGAGATGGCTTTTATTCTCGTGGTCCATCCTGCCCTGCCGGTGAAGACCATGCGGGAACTCACCCGGCTGGCGCAACAAAACCCCGGCAAGCTGACCTTTGCGTCGACCTCCTCGGGGCCGCAAATGGCGGGCGAGCTCTACCGGCTGACGACGAAAACGGACATGGTGCACGTTCCCTACAAGGGGGGAGGACCGGCCACGATCGATCTACTCGCGGGCCATGTGACCATCATGTTTGCCAATCCGACTGCGACGGTACCGCATATCAAAGCCGGCAAATTGCGCGCATTGGGCGTGATGGACAG
>JANNPG010000253.1:0-2948 GCA_031399805.1 Betaproteobacteria bacterium
ACCAGATCGTCGAGTTCGTCGTTGGCTACGGTGATCGGGCCCTTGACCTCATCGTCCCACGTCACCTCGCCCGCGCGCGGGGTCTTCAAGCGCAGCACCGGCGTCACTCCGGCCGGCGGCTTCCCCTTTGAATCGCGCCAGCGCCCGTCGTAACGCGGCTTTTCGCCGCGCGCACGCTGCGCCTCGCGCATGGCATCGAGTTCTTCCTTCGAGCAATAACAGTGGTACGCATGCCCTGCATCCAGCAACTGTTGCGCGATTTCCTTGTATCTATGCAGCCGCTGCATCTGATAGAACGGCCCCTCGTCGCAATTGAGACCGAGCCACTGCATGCCGTCGAGAATCGCCTGCACCGACTGCTGCGTCGAACGTTCGAGATCGGTGTCCTCGACGCGCAGAATGAACGTGCCGCCATGCTTCTTCGCGAACGCCCAGCAGAAGAGCGCGGTGCGCGCGCCGCCGATATGCAGGTAGCCGGTGGGGCTCGGAGCGAAGCGGGTTCTAATCACTGGAGGCGAGCGCAAATTGTGTATTGTACGCGACGTTCCACGCAAACTGAACCCCAGGCGGTAATTGGCGTGCGGCCTACTGCTTCAATCCCATGCGCTCGACGACGACCTTCTGCTCCGCGTTCAACTGCCGCGCGAACTTCGCGTAATCGTCAGAATTCAGGTAAACGTTGTCCTGGTCGAGGCGCTCGAGCACCTTCTGGTAGGCGGGATCGTCCATCGCCTTCCTGAATGCGTCGTGCAATATCTTCACGATTTTCGGGTCAATGCCTTTTGGCCCGGCGAGACCGTACGGCGAGTTGGAGACGATGCCGTAACCAAGGTCCTTCAACGTCGGCGCATTGGGCCAGCGCCGCGTGCGGTTCTCACCCCACGTCGCGAGCAACCGCAACTGCCCGGCGTCGACCATCTCGCCCCACGTGGTGGAATCCGCCATCGCGGTGACGTGCCCGCCGCGTAGCGCGATCAGCGCATCGGCCGCGCCCTTGTACGGGACCTGCAGCCACTGGATGCCTTCGCGCGCCGCGATTTCCTCCATCGTGATGTGCAGGCTGGTGCCATGGCCCGGCGTCGAATAGGTGACCTTGCCCGGATTCGCCTTGGCGTAGGCGATGAACTCCTGCCACGTTTTCCACGGCGAGTCCGCGCGCACCGCGACGCCGAACGTGTAACCCGAGACGTGAATGACCCAGGTGAAATCGGTCAACGGATCGAAATTGGTTTTTGTCATGTACGGCATGCGGAACACCGTGATCGGCATCTGCGCAATCACGTAGCCGTCGGGCTTCGCGTTCACCATCGACGCCGGCCCCAGCGTGCCGGCGGCGCCGGTCCGATTATCCACGATGACTCTTTGGCCGAGCTGCTTCGCCGCGGCTTCGCCCAGCGCGCGCATCGCGACGTCGGTCGCGCCGCCCGCGCTGTACGGCACGATCAGCGTGACCGGCTTTTCCGGGAAATTCTGCGCCTGCGCGCTCGTAATCAGCAGCGCCCCCAACAGCGACAACCCAATTAGTGCCGTATATTTGTACAGACTATGCATCGCCTTCTCCTTTCTCGGGAATCACGGTTTCGCCGCCTTCTTCTCTTCTTCGCGCAGCCTGAGCACGCGCCGCTGCACCTTGCCGGTCGTCGTCATCGGAAGCTGATCGATGAATTCAATTTCCTTCGGATACTCGTACGGGGCGAGCTTGCCGCGCACGTGCTCCTGGATTTCGACTTCGAGGTCCTTCGACGGCGTAAAACCCGCGGTCAGCACGATAAATGCCTTGACGATGTTGCCGCGCTCCGCATCGGGACTCGGCACCACGGCCGCATTGGCCACTGCCGGATGCTTGACGAGGCAATTCTCGATTTCCGACGGGCCAATACGGTAGCTCGCGCTCTTGAACACGTCGTCGGCGCGCCCCTGGTACCACAGGTCGCCGTCCGCGTCGGTTTTCGCGAGATCGCCGGTGCGGCACCAGTCTCCGGTGTACTTCGCCCGCGTCGCGTCGTCGTTTTTCCAGTAGCCGAGAAAAAAAACCGCGTCCTGCTCGCCTTCGCGCCAATAGCGGTTAACCGCCACGTCGCCGATTTCCCCCGCCGGCAGCACGTTGCCGTCATCGTCGATCACCGCGACGCGATGCCCCGGATACGGACGCCCCATCGAACCCGGCTTGGCCGGCCACAGCGTGTGCGAGTTGCCGACGATGTAATTGATTTCCGTCTGGCCGAACATTTCGTTGACGGTGACGCCGAGAGAGTCGCGGCACCATGCGAATACGGTTTCGCCGAGTGCTTCGCCTGCGCTCATGATACTGCGCAGCGCCAGATCGTATTTCTCGCGCGGCGCAGCGACCGTTTTCATCATCATCTTGAGCGCGGTCGGAAACAGGAACGTGTTGGTCACCGCGTATTTCTGCATCAGGTAGAACGCTTTCTCGGGATCGAAACGTCCGCGGTAGCCGAGAATCGGCTGGCCGTAGTAAAGCGTCGGCAGCAATGCATCCATCAGGCCGCCGGTCCACGCCCAGTCCGCCGGCGACCAGAAGAGGTCGCCTTCGCGCGGGAACATCTCCTGCGAATGCTGAAAGCCGGACAGATTGCCGAGCAAAGACCGATGCGCCGCTAACGCGCCCTTCGGCGGCCCCGTCGTGCCGCTTGTGTATATCAGTATGGCCGGGTCTTCGGCGTTCGTATCGACGCACTCGAATCGCGGCGCCGCCTTTGCAAGCAGTATTTCCCACGCGTGGACATTGGTTTCGCGCGCGCCGGCAACGCCGATGACGTGCTTCAACAGCGGGCACTGGTTGCGCACCTGCGCAAGATGCGGCAACGCCGCATCGTCGCCCAGCGCAGCGACGGCCTCGCTGTTCTGCAACCGGTATTCGAGCGCATCGGGGCCGAACAGGATCGACAGCGGCATTGCCACCGCGCCCATCTGATAGCACGCGACAT
>JANNPG010000263.1:0-9892 GCA_031399805.1 Betaproteobacteria bacterium
AACAGCAGCGTCAGCGACAGCAGCCCGTAGGTGTTCCTCAATACGCGGTTGGCGGACAGCGGCGGGGCGATCGCCCCGGCATCGCGGGTCAGGACAAGTGTCTCTGCAGGTTTCACGGTCGGACTCCCTCAGTTCTTGGACATATCGAAGGCATCGCCCGGCAGCGAGGCAGGCCGCGGCGGCGTTCCCAGCCGATACTTCTCTCGCAGCCGGTCGACGTTCTTGGTCAGGTTGCGGCCGGCGCGCTCCGCCGCCCGGTCGATCACGGCGTACAGATCGGCGCCGACGTCCTCGATCAAAACAGGCGGCGCATGCTCGAGATACACCTGCATCCGGCAGAACTTGTCCGCGCCGCCGCGCGGACCGTTGGTATCACCCAACCGGACCACCACTCGCCTGATCCGGTCGCTGGTTCGGATGAGGGCGAAGCGCAGCCGCCGCTCGGTGTGATCCAAAAGCGGGGCGGTGAGCGGGAATCCCAAGCCCTGAATTTCGATGCGCATGCTCGCTTTCTCCTTGTTGGTTGCTCACCGTTGCAGCGAGTGTGCAAGCGCCGTGACTTCGTGTAAAGTCGATTAATCCGATATGATTAGTCGAATAAACCGAAGGATAGTCGCGATGAACTTCAAGCACCTGCACTACTTCTGGCGGGTCGCCAAGGCGGGCGGCGTGGCACGCGCGAGCGAGCAACTGCACCTGACGCCGCAGACCATCAGCGGGCAGATCGGGCTCCTGGAGGATGACTTGGGAACGCCTCTGTTCGCCAAGCGCGGCCGCAACCTCGAACTGACGGACGCGGGGCGGCTCGCCTTCGGTTACGCGCAAGACATCTTCGCGCTCGGATCCGAACTGGAGGAGTCGCTGCGCAACTACCCTGCGGGCGGTCGTCCGGTTGAGTTCCGGGTTGGCATTGCCGATGCGGTTCCGAAGACGATCGCCTATCGTCTGATCGAACCGGCAACCCGCCTGCCGGAGTCTGTGCGCATCGTATGCCGCGAATGGAAGCTCGACAGCCTGCTCGCGGAACTCGCCGCGCATCGGCTCGACCTGGTGATTGCCGGTGCGCCGATCCCGCCCTCGGTGAGCGTGCGCGCATACAACCACCGGCTCGGGGAATCCGGGGTGAGTTTTTTCGCATCCGCCCGGCTCCTCAAGAGCCTCAAGGGAAAGTTTCCCGCGTGCCTGGACGGCGCCCCGATGCTAATTCCCGGCGCGGACGCCGCCGTGAGACCGCGCCTGGACCGGTGGTACGAAGCGAATAGGCTCAGGCCCCGCGTTGTCGGAGAGTTCGACGACAGCGCGCTGATGAAGGCCTTCGGACAGCGCGGCGCGGGGGTGTTCATCGGACCCACGGTTATCGAGTCGGAAATCGAAGCGCAGTACGGCGTGAAGACGTTGGGGCGAACGCAGGAGATCGTCGAGGAGTTCTTCGCGATCTCGATCGAGCGGCGCGTAACGCACCCCTGCGTCGTCGCTATTTCCGTGGCGGCAAGAGACGGGTTGTTTATCGCCAGCGATCACGCCTGAAGCACATTGCCTCGAACGGCCGGATGGAACGAAGGCGAGGTGATCATCGATGATATTGGTCTAACGAAGTCACGCCGTGTCATATGCAAAACACGATTAACAATGTTTTTGCATATTAACATGGGTCACTCCCACTCGATTGTCGCCGGCGGCTTGCTCGAAATATCGTAAACGACCCGGTTGATGCCGCGCACTTCATTGATGATGCGGTTCGAAACTTTCGACAACAGGCTGTACGGCAGTTCAGCCCACTGCGCGGTCATGAAGTCGGTGGTTTGCACGGCGCGCAGCGCGACGACATTTTCGTAAGTCCGGCCGTCACCCATGACGCCGACGGAACGCACGGGAAGAAACACCGCGAACGCCTGCGCGGTTTTCTCGTACCAGCCAGCCGCGCGCAGTTCATCGATAAATATCGCGTCCGCGCGCCGCAGCAGATCGGCGTATGCGGATTTAACTTCGCCCAATATGCGCACACCCAGGCCGGGCCCCGGAAACGGGTGGCGAAACACCATGTCGTGCGGCAGTCCGAGCGCCAATCCGAGATCGCGCACTTCGTCCTTGAACAATTCGCGCAACGGCTCCAGCAGTTTCAGATGCAGCGTCTCGGGCAAGCCGCCGACATTATGATGCGACTTGATGGTGTGCGCTTTCCTGGTTTTCGCACCGGCGGACTCGATGACGTCGGGGTAGATCGTTCCCTGCGCGAGCCACTTTACCTGCGGCAGCTTCGCAGCTTCGCGCTGGAACACCTCGACAAACACGCGCCCGATGATCTTGCGCTTTTGCTCGGGATCGCTCACGCCGGCAAGTTCGTCCAGAAAATTCCGGCACGCATCGACGTGGATCACCTTGACGCCGAGACTGCGCGCGAAGGTCTGCATGACCTGCTCGGCTTCATTGAGCCGCAAGAGCCCGTTATCGACGAACACGCAGGTCAGTTGCTTGCCGATGGCGCGGTGTATCAGCGCCGCCGCGACTGCGGAATCGACACCACCCGACAAACCGAGCAGCACTTCGTCCGCACCGACTTCGGAACGGACCCGCCCGATCGCCTCATCCACATAACCCGGCATGCTCCAGTCCCCGTCGAGTCCGCAGACTCCGCGCACGAAGCGCTCGATGATTGCCCTGCCCTGCAGCGTATGCGTAACTTCAGGATGAAACTGCACCGCGTAGAAACGGCGTTTTTCGTCGGCCATGCCGGCAATCGGACACGCCGCATTGCTGGCGATGACTCTGAATCCGGGCGGCAGCGCGGTCACCTTGTCGCCGTGGCTCATCCACACCTCAAGCAGGCCATGCCCGTCGCTGTTGACGCGATCCTGGATATCCCTGAGCAGCGCCGAGTGGCCCTGCGCGCGTACCTCGGCATAACCGAACTCACGCACCGTGCCGCTTTCAACCTTGCCGCCGAGTTGCTCAGCCATGGTTTGCATGCCGTAGCAGATGCCGAGTACGGGTACCCCGAGTTCAAATATCATCTGGGGTGCGCGCGGAGTGCCGCCTTCCCATACCGACGCCGGGCCGCCCGAGAGGATGATCCCAGCCGGCGCGAATTCCCGTACAAAACTGTCGGTTACGTCATGCGGATGCAGTTCGCAATAGACACTGGCTTCGCGCACGCGGCGCGCGATTAATTGCGTATACTGCGCGCCGAAATCGAGAATGAGGATTTTCTGATGCGACATGTCAGGATTCGCGAATCAGCAAGAAATCGGGCAACGCACGAGGTCGTTCCTGAATCCGGAATCCTGAATCCTGGATTCTGACTGCCGCTTCCTACTCAGCACGGTAATTCGGTGCTTCCTTGGTAATCTGCACATCGTGCACGTGGGATTCACGGATACCGGCGAGCGTGATCTCGACAAATTCGGCCTTGGTCCGCAATTCCTCGATCGTGTTGCACCCTGTGTAGCCCATGCTGGCGCGCAACCCGCCCATCAGTTGTTGCACCAGCGGCACGACACCACCCTTGTACGGAACGCGCCCTTCGACGCCTTCCGGCACCAGCTTCTCGGTCGCTTCCTCCGCATCCTGGAAATAACGGTCGGCCGCGCCCTGTTGCATCGCGCCAAGAGAACCCATGCCCCGATAGGATTTGTATGAACGCCCCTGGTACAATTCCGTATCGCCCGGCGACTCTTCAGTGCCGGCAAATAACCCCCCTATCATGACCGAATGGGCGCCGGCTGCGAGCGCCTTCGCAATGTCGCCGGAAAACCGGATACCGCCATCCGCGATCAGCGGAATATCGGCTTTGGCAAGTGCCCGGGCAACGTTTTGCACTGCTGAAATCTGCGGCACGCCGACGCCTGCCACTATCCGCGTCGTGCAGATGGATCCCGGCCCGATGCCGACTTTAACGGCGTCGGCACCGTTATCGACCAACGCCTTGGCCGCATCCGCCGTCGCAATATTGCCGCCGATCACCTGCGTTTTCGGATAAGCCTTCTTTACCCATTTGACGCGGTCGAGCACGCCCTGCGCGTGACCATGCGCTGTGTCAACGACGATCACGTCCACACCGGCTTCAATCAGCGCCTCGGCACGTTCCTCGGTGCCTTCGCCAACGCCGATCGCCGCACCGACGCGCAGCCTGCCCAGCTTGTCTTTGCACGCGTTGGGGTGCTCGGTCGATTTCTGAATGTCTTTGACGGTAATCAGGCCGCGCAATTCGAAATTCTTGTTCACCACCAGCACACGCTCGAGCCGGTGTTTATGCATCAGCGTCATGGCTTCTTCACGCGTTGCGCCTTCGCGCACCGTAACGAGCCGCGAGCGCGGCGTCATGATGTTCTTCACCGGCTGGCCGAGGTTGGTTTCAAAACGCAGGTCGCGATTGGTGACGATGCCGACCACCCGGCCGTGCGCATCGACCACCGGCAATCCCGAAATCTTGTGTTGATTGGTCAGCGCAAGCACGTCACGCACCGTCATTTTCTGCGTGATCGTGATCGGGTCCTTGACCACCCCGCTTTCGAAGCGCTTGACCTTGGCCACCTCGCCGGCCTGTGCGCGCGGCGTCATGTTCTTGTGGATCATGCCGATGCCGCCCTCCTGCGCGATGGCGATCGCAAGCCGGAATTCGGTCACGGTGTCCATCGCCGCGGACACCAGCGGAATATTCAGAGTGATTGTGCGCGTAAGCCTGGTTTTCAGGCTGACATCGCGGGGCAGGATCGTGGAGTGGGCGGGAATCAGCAGGACGTCGTCGAAGGTCAGGGCTTTTTGGACCACGCGCATCGGGTGTCCCCTCGCAAAACGGCATTATACGCAAACCGACGTAAACCACCAAGCGAGCGCAGCCGTTAGAGGTAGTTAAGCATTGACGAGTCGCCGCAAAATCGCTAGCGTAATGATGCATCAACCGCGCGCGACACACGGGCCATGCCGGCCGCGATACTGAGGGTGAAATCCGATGAAACGACTATTGACGGGCTGTGCGCTTGTGCTGGCAGCCGGCGCGGCAGCCGGACAGGTAATGGAATGCTTCGACGCCAAGGGCCACAAGACCATCGCGCAATTTTGTCCGCCGGACACGGTCAAGGAAAATAAACTGATGAAAGGCGGCTGGGGCCCCGCCACTTCCGGCACTGCGACCCCCGCCAAGACGCTGGCGGAACGTGATGCCGAGTTCAAGAAACGCACCCTCGACCGCCAGGAAGCTGAAACCAAGGCAACCAAGGAAAAATCGGACGCCAAGGACAATGAACGCAATTGCCTCGATGCGCGCGCCCAGCTGCGTGCGTTGCGGGACGGACAACGCATCGCGCGCATTGATCCCAAAACCGGCGAGCGCATAGTTCTGGACGACAAGGACCGCCCCAACGAAACAGCCGATGCGCAACGGGCGGCCGATCAATGGTGCAGCAAAAAATAACCGCCGTCGCCGCTTTATCGTTTTGAGTTACCGGTTCGTCGCGCACGCGCGCGCCGCGTCTGCTTCGGGTCAGCGCTAAGCGGCCGGTAAAATTCGATGCGGTCGTATTCGCGCAACACGGTGTTTGGCGTTGCGCGCCGCCCGAATATCCCGACGGCAAGCGAGCCGGCGGCAATTTCCGGACGGCGCAGCAGAGTTTGCGATTGCTTTATGGCTTGTCCAACTGTGGTGCCGGCCGGGACCCGCAAAATCTCTGCGAGCTGCGCGTGCGGCAACGCGTAAACCATTTCGATCTCGATCATTGCCGCGGGTGCGTCAGCCATAAACGCTTTGTGCGCGCTTGACGAATGCGTCGACCATGCTGTTTGCAATGTAGCCGAATACCGGCCCGACCAGCTTCTCCAATATGCGACTGGAAAATTCGTAACGCAGGCTGAGTTCAACCTTGCAGCCCGCCCCGCCGAGCCCGGTAAACCGCCAACTGCCCTCAAGCATCTTGAACGGCCCTTCGATCAGCTTTATATGCATTAAGTGCGGCGCAGTCTTGGCGTTTTCGGTACTGAAACTCTGCCGTATGCCGCGATAATTGATATGCAGCGTCGCCCGCGTGATCTGCGCATCGCGGAAATCGCATACGCTGCCGCCGCACCAGGGCAGGAACTCGGGATAGTGTTCCACCGCGTCTACGAGTTCGAACATGCGCAGCGCCGAATACGCGACGAGCACTGATTTGTCTACCTGAGCCATGGATGCGCAAAAAGTTGATAAGCCGTGCCGGTGATCAGCGGATGCTTGCTGCTACAATTCACGCCTGACGGTCACTATACCTTGACATGAGCATCGCACAAAACAAGAAGGCGTTCCACGACTACTTCGTCGAGCAGAAATACGAGGCGGGCATCGCGCTGGAAGGCTGGGAGGTCAAATCGATACGCGCGGGTCGCGTGCAACTCAAGGAGGCCTATGTCATCGTCCGCAACGGCGAGATTTACCTGATAGGCTGTCACATCAGCCCGCTGTCCACCGTATCGACCCACTTCCAGCCGGACCCCGTACGCACGCGCAAGCTGCTGCTGCATGCGGAAGAAATCAATCGCCTGATCGGGAGCGTCGAGCGCGCGGGGTACACCCTGCTGCCGCTCGATATGCACTACAAGCGGGGGAAAATCAAGCTGGAGATCGGACTCGCCAAAGGCAAGAAGCAGCACGACAAGCGCGCGGCCGAAAAAGAACGCGAATGGGCGCGTGAAAAGCAGCGTGTCTTGAAAGTGCGCTGAACGCAGCGCAAGCGTTTTAGCGCGTCCCGCCGACCCTTGAATAAACTTTCGCGCCCGACTTTTAATAGCTGCCGCCGGCCGCCGACTTCGGCGCACCGCTCGCGCGTGTGACCGGACGCCGTCGGAGCCTATCCAGAATGTTGCGATTGACCGAATTCAAGCTGCCGCTCGATCACCCCGAAGGTGCGATCAAATGCGGTATTCTGGCGCGGCTTGCCATCGATGAGAACGAACTGGTCCGTTACTCCGTATTCCGGCGCGGCGTCGACGCGCGCAAGCGATCCGCCGTCGCATTTATTTACACGCTGGATGTCGAAGTTCTGCATGAAGCGAAGGTCGTCGAGCGCGTCAAGCATGATGGGCGCGTGACGCAAACGCCGGACACCCGCTATCGTTTTGTCGCGACAGCACCGCATAATCCCGCCATCCGTCCGATCGTCATCGGCACCGGTCCGTGCGGGCTGTTTGCCGGCCTGCTGCTCGCACAGATGGGATTCCATCCCATCTTACTCGAGCGCGGCAAAGCGGTGCGCGAACGGACCAAAGACACTTTCGGGCTGTGGCGGAAATCCATCCTCAACCCCGAATCGAACGTCCAGTTCGGCGAAGGCGGAGCCGGTACATTTTCCGACGGCAAGCTCTACAGCCAGATCAGGGACCCGCGTTTCCTCGGGCGCAAGGTGCTCACGGAATTCGTCAATGCCGGCGCGCCGCCGGAGATCCTGTATGTCAGCAAGCCCCATATCGGCACCTTCCGGTTGGTCGGCATGCTGGAGAACATGCGCGCATCGATACACGCGCTCGGCGGCGAAATCCGCTTTCAATCGAGGGTCGAGGACATCGACATTCATGAAGGACAAGTGCGCGGCGTCACGCTCGCCGGCGGCGATTACATTGCCACCGAGCATGTCGTGCTCGCCGTCGGCCACAGCGCGCGCGATACTTTTCACATGCTGCATGACCGCGGCGTCGCTATCGAAGCGAAATCTTTTTCCATCGGCTTGCGTATCGAGCATCCGCAGTCGATCATCGATCGCGCGCGCTACGGCAGCGTTGCCGGCCATCCGCTGCTCGGCGCCGCCGATTACAAACTGGCACATCATTGCGCGAACGGGCGCACCGTCTACAGCTTCTGCATGTGCCCCGGCGGAACGGTGGTGGCCGCAGCCTCGGAACCCGGCCATGTCGTCACCAACGGCATGAGTCAGTATTCGCGTAACGAGCGCAACGCCAATGCGGGCATAGTCGTCGGCATCACGCCCGACGACTACCCGGGGAGGCCTCTTGCCGGGATTGGATTTCAGCGCCGGTGGGAAGCACTCGCGTACGCGGCAGGCGGCGGCAATTACTGCGCGCCCGCGCAACGCGTCGGTGATTTTCTTGCGCGCCGCCCATCCACGACGCCCGGCTCCGTGGCGCCCTCCTACACCCCGGGTGTGCGCATGACGGACCTCAGTACCTGCATTCCGGATTATGCGGTTGAAGCCCTACGCGAGGCACTGCCGGCCTTTGAAAAGCGGATCAAAGGTTTCGCCATGGACGACGCCATCCTGACCGGCGTCGAAACACGCACCTCGTCGCCGATCCGCATCAAGCGCAATGCAAAATATCAGAGCATTAACGTGCGCGGCCTCTATCCGGCGGGCGAAGGCGCGGGCTACGCCGGCGGTATACTTTCCGCCGCAGTGGACGGCATCGAGGTGGCCGAAGCCGTAGCCATGAGCATGATCAGCGGCAGCGCGGCATAATCCACGCCTGGCCGCCGAACGCATCAAACGCAGACCTCATGGAAAAAATCCGCGTCTCCAAACTGATGTCCGAGCAGGGCATCTGCTCGCGGCGCGAAGCCGACAGTTACATCGAACGCGGCTGGGTGCTCGTCGACGGCGAGCCGGTGACAGAATTGGGGACGCGCGCTTTTCCGCACCAGCGCATTACGCTGGCGAAAGCCGCGCAGTCGCGTCAGGAAGCCAGCGTCACGATCCTGCTCAACAAGCCGATCGGGTTTGTATCGGGGCAGGCCGAACAGGGCTACCGGCCGGCGATCACGCTGATTACCGCACAGTCGCATTTCAAGAATGATCGCGCGCCGCTGAGCTTTAACCCGGCGCACCTGAAAGGACTTGCGCCGGCGGGCAGGCTCGACATCGATTCCACCGGGCTCCTGATCCTGACGCAGGATGGCCGCATAGCTAAACAACTGATCGGCGAGAACTCAGGTATCGACAAGGAATATCTGGTGCGCGTCGCAGGCAGGTTGCCGGCGGAGGGATTGGCAAAACTGAATTTCGGTCTAAGCCTCGACGGCGCGGCACTCAAGCGTGCCGAGGTGACCTGGCAGAACAAGGATCAACTGCGCTTCATCTTGCGCGAGGGCAAGCAACGCCAGATCCGGCGCATGTGCGAATTGGTCGACCTGAAAGTCACCGGCTTGAAGCGCGTGCGCATTGGCAAAGTGCCGTTGGGCGACCTGCCTCAGGGGCAGTGGCGCTACCTGCGCGGCGACGAACGCTTCTGAATCAGGGGGGCCACATCGGTCATGTTCGAACCCATGAAAAAAGCCTCCGGTTGCCTGGAGGCTTTGGGGTGGGGATGAGCGCCCTGATGGACGCCCATCTTCCAGCAGAGAAATCCTTAACTGGACACTTTGCGGCGACGGATAAGGCCAAGACCGGCCAGGCCCAAGCCGAACAGCGCGATGATGCCGGGCTCCGGGATTCTGACCTGCGGCGAGTGGAAGGTGCCGCCGATGGAGATGGCGTTCCCCGGTCCGCCGGTCTGGGACATGACCCATGTACTATTGGCGGTAAGCGCCGTCCCGGAATTGGTCCACAGGGTACCGACGGTATAAGTGCCTACGACGTCCCAAGTCGCGGAGGCGTTGGCCCCCCCTGTGGTGCTTAAGAGGGTAGCGCTAGTCGCCACGAATGAACCGACGGTGGCAAGGCTCCAGTTAAAGGTGGCGGGAACGAGGAAATCGGCCGCACCCGCACCGAGCGTCAAAACAGTGCCCCCGACAATGCCCGCCGGCACGGGAGTCATATCACCGGTCGTTGTCAAAACCAGGATTGACGGGCCGGTCAGGACGAACGTGGTCGTCGTGGTCACATCGGTGGTGGTGGCCGTGCTCCCGGCAAACGAAAACGAGCCAACCACGTAGCTGGTAAGCGCATGCACCGCGGTTGCCGCCATCAAAGCGAAGCTG
>JANNPG010000336.1:0-11662 GCA_031399805.1 Betaproteobacteria bacterium
AAACGCTGCCCCGTGATGACGCCCCCCACCACCCCCGCCGGCCTCCCAAACACGGGTACCGGCCTCCCGCCCTACTCTTGGGGGGGGCGCTTATCTAACTTTTTTGGGCTACGGTGGTGCCGGCGCGCCGGCACGACGAACGAAACCCCGGCGAAGCGGCGCATCCCCGGTCCCGCGGAGCCGGGCTCAGACTGCTCGTTGCCGCCGGCGTCCGCCCGCCACTTGCCGCGTCCCTCCGACCTTCCCGCGCCCATGCCGTAACCCGGCCATGGCGGGCGCCGCCGCGCTGCATCGCTGGCCTGCACCACGAGCGAAAATTCCTCGCCAAGCGCGCGCTGCACGACGGCCGCGAACTGTTCCGCCTGCTCCTCTTTCTCGGCGTCCTCCGCCGCCGGCCCAAGCGGCGGCAGGTCGAGGGCAATGCGCAGCGGCGGCGAACTCAACACGTTTACGATCTTCGCGCGCTCCGCGGGCTCTATCGTATCGAGCAGCCTGACGATGTCGCCGATGCGCTGGGCCGAGCGCATGCCAATTGACCGCGTGATGAATTCGCCGCGCTCGCGCCAGTGCACGGCGAAACTCAACAACTGCGCGACCACCAGTCCACCCAGCAGCACGATCACCATGCGCGCGAACAGCGATTGCGGCAGCAGGCGCTTCATTTTTTCTCCTCGACCGCCGCGGCGAATACATAGCCCTCGCCGCGCACGGTTTTGATGATCGCCGGCTCCTTGGCGTCTTCGTCGAGGCGATGACGCAGCCGGCTCACCTGCACATCGATGCTGCGGTCGAACGGCGACGCGTCGCGCGAGAGCATGAGATCGATCAGCTGATCGCGGTTCAGCACGCGGTTCGGATGCGCGAGAAAAATCCTCAAGAGCTTGTACTCCGTGCCGCTCAAAGCGACAATCACGCCCGCCGGCGATTGCAGGTTGCGGGTCGCGACATCGAGCGTCCAGCCGGCGAAAGAGAGCTTGCGCGCGGCGTCGGGCCGCAGGTTTTCCGGCAGCGCGCGGGCCCGCCGCAATATGCTTTTAATGCGCGCGAGCAGCTCGCGCGGATTGAACGGCTTGGCCAGATAATCATCTGCGCCCATTTCGAGGCCGACGATGCGGTCGGTTTCTTCGCCGCGCGCGGTTAGCATCAAGATAGGGATGTCAGAGCGCGCGCGCAGGTTGCGGCAAAGCGTGAGCCCGTCCTCGCCCGGCAGCATCAGGTCGAGCACGATGACGTCCGGCCGCGTATTCTCGGCCGCCGCCCACATGGACTTGCCATCACCTACCGCCGTGACA
This sequence comes from Betaproteobacteria bacterium, assembly GCA_031399805.1. Classification (GTDB taxonomy): domain Bacteria; phylum Pseudomonadota; class Gammaproteobacteria; order Burkholderiales; family SG8-41; genus PALSA-1004. Next base: position 1,293 of record JANNPG010000336.1, read on the forward strand.
CGGTAGCCGTTTTTCTGCAGGTAGTCGCGCAGCAGGCTGCGGATTTCAAGATCGTCGTCGACGACCAGCACGTGATCTTGCGCGTTCATAGTATCTATATAGCGTGGCGGCAGCCGAACCGGGACAAAAATTGTATCGCAGTGTAACAACCCCGGCGCGTGACAGGGCGCGATACAAAACTGCCGCCGCGTGACATACGCCAGTTACACCCGGGTGCTCAAATGATTCCTGCCAAAAGGGCCGGCCTGGAGTCACGCTGCAATCACCGGCACCGGGAAGGCAACAGATACATAACCCAATGGAGATCGATCATGAGCAACAATCGCAAAATTATCGTAGGTCTGGTCGCCGCGGCAGCGCTCGCCGCGTCGAGTTCATTTGTCTATTCACAGCCGGAAAGATCCACCAGCGGGGGGGGTTACCACTCCGCCGGTCCCGACGCGAGCCGTGGCGCGATGGGCCATGGCCCGCGCGCAGGCCATCGGGGTCATGGCAGGTGGAGCAACCCCGCTGCCGCGGTCGAGGGTCATCTTGCCGCCCTGAAAGTCGAACTCAAGATTACGTCCGACCAGGACAAGGCGTGGCAGACCTTTGCGGCCAAATCCAGGCAGCAGGCTGACACCATGATTGCGCGGCGCGCGCAAAGATCCGCCCAGGCGCCGGCGGCCAGCGTAACGGCGCCGGAGCGCCTCGCGCAACGCACCGCGCGAATGAAACAAGGCCTGGCCAGCATGGAGGCGATGACCGCGGCGGTGACGGATCTGTACGGCGTCCTAACGCCCGAACAGAAAACAATCGCCGATCAGCAACTCGCCCGCGTGCCGGGGGGTGGATTCGGCGGCGGTCGCGGCGGACACAACCGTCACCGCAAATCGTAGCGCTGCCGGTTACGCGAGTCGTTTTACCTGCCAGCGCCGGGACCGCAAGGTTCCGGCGCTTTGCTGCGCGCCGGATTGATCGTGGCGTGCGCAGCACTTGACGGCGACCGGCCCTCAGCTACCCTCGCGGAACTTGATGATCTGCCGCCGTTCGCGCTTGGTCGGCCGGCCTTTGCGCTCGCCGACAAGACTTCCCAGCGCTTTGCGGTCGGCAATTTGCGCGACGCGACGCGCGATACTTTCCGCGCTCTCGGCGTAGAGCTTGCGCGCCGCGTCCGCCGGCCCGCGGCGCTCGGACAGCGCTTTGACCAAAACATCCCACGCGAACTCGCCGACACGGATCGCGAGCGCGTCGCCGACCCTCACCTCTTTTGCCGGCTTGATGCGCTCACCGTGCACCCTGACTTTGCCCGCGACAACCGCGGCCTGCGCGAGTGCGCGGGTTTTGAAGAAGCGCGCCGCCCACAACCATTTGTCGATACGCACCCGGTCGTTCTCCCTCGCTACTTTCAGCCCTCTCCGCGATCCCGAATCCTGAATCCCGAATCCTGCTACCTTACTTCGCGCCCGCCTGCTCGAGGATAACGACCATCGCCCTGAACCCGCGCGAGCGCGCGAGCCGCAGCGGCGTTTCGCCATTGCGGTCGGCGAGGTTGACGTTGGCGCCCGCGCGCACGATGGCGCGCAGCGTCTCGACGTGACGCGGCCCGCCGGTGCCGAGCACGATGGATTCGATCAGCGCCGTCCACCCGAGGTTGTTCACATGATCGAGCGGCGCGCCGGCATCGATCAACAGCTTCACCACTTCGTCGTGGCCGAGATGCGCCGCCGCGATCAGCGCGGTGCCATCGTAGCGGCTCGTCACCTGTTTCGCACTTGCGCCCAATTGCAATAACAGCCGCAACGTCGCGGGGTCGTTGGCGACGGCGGCTATCGTCACGGCATCGTAGCGGTCGCGCTCCTTCGCGTTCAAATCGGCGCCGCCTTTGGCGAGCGCGGCAATCGCATCGCGATGGCGTCCGTACGTCGCCACCTGCAGCGGCGTGCGGCCGTAGCCGTCGCGCGCATTCACGTCCGCTTTGGTTGCGATGAGTCGGCCGATTTCGGCCGCGTCGCCGCGCGCCGCGGCCGCGAGCAGGCCCGCATAGCCCGCGATTTCGCCGGAACCCGGCGCGACCTGCGCGAAGGCTGCGCTGACCAGCGCGCAAAAAAGCAGCGCCGCCCCGACGTAACTCCCGGCAGTCTCCGCGCATGCCGCGTTTATCCTTGACCATCTGCCAACGGCGGGACGCCACATGGAGTTCATCCCGCCTTCAATACCTTCAGCCCGAGTTCCTCGCGCGTCTTGCTGCAGACATCGAGTATCAGCGCCGTATAGACCTTGGCCGTCTTCATGAGGTCGTCGATCGCGAGGTGCTCGCCGACGTCCGGGTCCCAGTTTTCCTTGCCGGTGACGGTGCGCCCGCTCGGCCCGTAGTTCACTGCCGGTATTCCGTACGCCTGCAAGTGGCTCGCGTCGGAGTAGAACAGGCCAACACCCTCTTCAGGTACCCCGCCGGTTACGACCTGATGCGCGGCGCGCATGCGCTGGGCAACCACAGAGGTCGAGCAGTCCTGCGCCGGCGGCAGCGTCACGAAAAACTCGGTGTCAAATTCGATGCCGGGCTTCTTCTCGCGCACCATCGCGAGCAGGCGCTCTACCTCGAGCGGCACCTCGTTCACCTGCTGATTGGGCAATAGCCTGAACTCGATAAACACATGGCAGAAGAACGGCACGCGATTGCAGCGGTACGGCCAGCCACCCTCGATCGAATGCATGTGCACCGAGGAAGAACAGTTTTTATATTTATGGCGGCCCGCATATTCGAGCGCAAAATCATCAAACACGTCGATCAGCACGCGCATCTTGCGAATCGCGTCATCGCCATGGTCTGCAACACGCAACGGCGCAGGCTTGCCGCGCGTGGTGATGCGCACCCCGACCGAACCCACATGCTCGGTAATGAGCATCATGCGCGTCGGCTCGCCCACCACCGCCATGTCCGCGATGCCGCCGTTGTTGACGAAATGCTTGGTGCCGCAACCGCCGCCGCGGTAGGTCGCGCCCTGGTAATGAAGAACGGCGTGGCGCTCGATTTCCCCACCGACAAAAGCCAGCAGTACATTGCCCTTGAGTTCGACTCCCGATTTGACCACTGCTTCGGCCGCGGCGAGAAATGCGGCGCAGCCGCCCTTCATGTTGTGCACGCCCATGCCGTAGATCCAGCCGTCCTTGACGACTGCTTTGGGCTTGTAACCGGGCGCGTTCGGCAGATAGGTCTCGTTGCCGGCAAACGAGATGTCCATGTGGCCGTTCAACAACAGCGTCGCGCCATTGCCCTTGCCCTTGATATTGCCGATGACGTTAAAGCGCTCCGGCTCGAACTCCTGCAGGTAAGCGTCTATGCCCATGCCGTGGAGAAGCTTCAGCACGCATTCGGCGATCGGCCGCTCGTTGCCGGTCAGGCTCGGGATGTCGACCAGCGTGACCGCGAGTTCCGTACAGCGCTCGCTCGTCACCGAGTCCAGAATTTCCTTGACTTGCACAGCGTTCATGCGGGTTCCTGTAAGTTTAGATTACGATGGGCTTGCCCTCGCCGAACCACGCGATGGCTGTCATCGAGATGCGGACCCCGGCAACCGGGCTCGGGCGGGGAACCTCGAGCGCGATGATCGCTGGCCGCCACTTTCCGAACGCTTTGGCGAGCAGACTCTCGACCGTTTTAAAGCTGTCCATATCCTGCATGTAGACGCAGAGGTGCACAACGCAGGAAAAATCCCGTCCCGCCGCCGCCAGTTGCGTCCTGAGCTGATCGATGCAAGCGAGGCATTGCAATGCGACGACGTTACGCGCAAGCGTCCCGGTTGCCCGTGCGCGCACGGCGCGCGGCAGAGCGCGCGCGGACTCGACCGGTTCGCCCGCTGCATCGACGCCGACTATGCCGGACAGAAATGCCAGGCCGCCGGCTTCGACGAGCGGGCTCATGTGCGCGGGCGCCTGCCATCCCGGGACGCCGAATACCCTGCGCCGCACACCGCGATCCGGAATTATCGCGGTTGGCTCGATCTCGATCAGCGTGCCCTTGTGTCCGACTTCGCCCACCTCGATAACGGTCAGCGCCGGCGGCGCCGCGGGGAAAAAGCGTTCGTGCACGCGGTGAAAAGTCGGGAAGTCGCGCATGTCCTGCAGATAGACGACGAGATTCAATATCGAATCCAGCGACGAGCCGACCGCTTCGAGATGCTGGCGAATCAAATCATAGGTGAACCAGGTTTGCGCCGCGATCGGACCGTTACGCGCGTCCTCGTGGCTGCGCCCGCGCTGCAAAAAGCGGCCTGCCTCGGGAATATCATGGTAATTGCGTATCAGCGGCGCGCCGGGCTGCGAGGCGTCGATCGGAATCTGCCCGGCGATGAACAAAAAAGGTCCGGCGCCGATGACATGCGAAAAAGTCGCGGCGGCGGACTGTGCAGCGGCGCCGCTCAGCACCGCGCGTCGTCCGAGTGTTTTCTCAGCGGCGGGCCGCAATGCGATCGCATCAATACACAGGCGTGCTTTATCGGTCGGCTCGAAACGCCCCATGCCGACGGCGGTGCTCGACGGCGGCGCGGGCTCGTACTCGCGGCGCACGCGATCGAATACCGGGAAAAACCGCTTGTCGCGCTGGTATATGTGATACCTGAGCAAATGCTTGAGGTCGCCGCCTTCGCGCTTGAGAAACGACAGGTACTGTTCGTAGATCGCGATCCCCTGCGCGCCAACCGGCCCTTCCATACGGTCGACCCACGCATATCCGCCCTCCTGCTTGGGACCTTTGCCCGCCACTTCAGCAAAACTGGTGCACAGGGCGCCGGTACGGGAATTGCGGCCCATTTGACCGCTGAAAAAGAGAAAAGGGCCGGCGGCGACGCAAGCTGGCCAGCCTGATTTGGCGCGCGGCAAGGTTTTTTTCATTGGGAACTCTTGGGCGAGGGTGAACGAACGGCTAATTGTATCTTGGATGTTGCATGGCTTGCATGGCGGCGTCCGGCATGAAACATCGCGCCCCGGCCGCCTTCTGCGCAAGGCGTGATTCCGCTACTATATGCGTGCGAGGCCTGCCGACATAGAGTGCCTGACACAATGAAATACGTGAGGAGAGCATCGATGCTCAGACGATTTGTATGTAGCGCAATGCGTGCCACACAACTCCCGATCTTCATCGCGCTGCTGACCGGCTTCTGGGTAGCGGCCGCAGGCGCGGCCGACACTTACCCGAACCGGCCGCTACGCATCGTCGCCCCGTACGGTGCCGGCGGTTCCTACGACGTGATCGCGCGCATCGTCGGCCATAAAATCGGCGAGCAAATGGGCCAGCAGGTCGTGATCGACAATCGTCCGGGCGCAACCGGGCGGATCGGCATGGAGATCGGCGTCAAATCGACACCCGACGGCTACACGCTGATTACGATCGGCAGCAGCCAGACCATCGCGCCCAGCGTCCATGTCAACGTGCCCTACGACCTTAGCCGCAGTATCGCGCCGCTCATGTTGTTCGCCATCATCACCAATACCGTGGTGATCCATCCGAGCATACCCGCGCAATCGGTCGCCGAGTTCGTGGCGCTGGCGAAAGCCAAACCGGGGACGATACGCTTCGGCTCCGGTGGCACTGGCGGCATCACGCATCTGGCGGGCGAACTATTCGCCAGCATGACCGGCACCCAGCTCAGCCATGTGCCGTACAAGGCGGGCGCGCTCGCCATGAATGCGTTGCTCGGCAATGAGGTCCAGATGAACATTCTGAATATGCTCAACTCGCAGCCGCACATCCAGTCGGGCCGGCTCAGGGGTCTCGCGGTGACCGGGTTGAAGCGCTCCCAGTTCCTGCCCAACCTGCCGACGCTCGATGAGTCGGGTGCCAAGGGGTACCAGGTCGAGGAGTTCCACAGCCTCGCTTTGCCCGCGGGCACCCCGCGGCCGATCGTGATGCGGCTGCACGGCGAGTTGGTGAAAGCGCTGGGGACCGACGACCTGAAACAGAAACTCGCTCAGCAAGCCGCTGAAATCACGCTCACCAGCCCCGAACAATTCGCGGCTTTCCTGCTTGCCGAGCAGGCGAAATACGCGAAGATCGTAAAGGCGATCGGACTCAAACCCGACTGATCCGCGGGCGCACCGCGTGTTCCAAGGAAGCTCTGATTGAGTCCTCAACCGTTCGCCCTGATGTATAGAAGGGTGAACGGTTTTTCTGGGTGAGCGCAGTACTCGTGCTTCTATACATCAGCACGAACGGAATTAATCAGCGCTTCCCTAAACGCCGGACTTCAATCGTTCCGGTTCGATTATCGCTTCGACCTCGATTTCGACCATCGCCTCCGGGTGGCCGAGCCGCGATACTTCGATCAGCACGCTCGCCGGGCGGTTCTTGCGGAAGAACTTGAAACGCTCGTCCGAGCACCGGTAATACTCCTGGATATCGGTCACGTAAGTCGTCGCGCGCACCACGTCGTCGAAGGTTGCGCCTGCATAAGCGAGGCCTTTTTCGATGTTTTCGCAGGTCGTGCGGATCTGCGCGCGCATGTCGCCTTTGGTGACGATTTCCCCCGTCACTTTGCGCGCCATCTGACCCGCGAGGTACACATGCGCATGGTCCGTTCCGTGCACAGTCACGACGGGCACGTATAAGAGCTCGCCGTTTTCGACGCGCGCCCACATGTCTTTGGGTTGCATGAATTGCCGCTTAATCATAACGTCCCCTTCTCCAATTGAATGTACTGACCGCCTGTATGAACGGCGGGTCGGATCTAGCGACGCGCACGCGTCGCGTCATTACATGAAGCCCTTCACCACCCCCCACGCCGCGGCGAGCGTCAGCACGACCAACACCGCCGCCGACAAACCGCAAGCCGGCCAGCGAATATCATACATTGTTCATCTCCCTCGAGAAAATCTGACCATGCCGCCACTTTACTCCTTCATCCTTCATCCTTTCGGCTTCCGCATTGCGTTTTTCCCGCTGGCCGCACCAATAAACTGCCGCCCGCCAGCATCGCGGCGTTGATCCAGAATAACGCGGCGACGCCGAGCGCCGCGGCGATCGCGCCGAATATCACGGGGCCGACGAGCTTGGTGGCGTTGTCCGTCGCAAAACGCACGCCGAGCGCCTCGCCCGAGCGTCCCTCCGGCGAACGCGCGTACATGATCATCAGCGAAATCGGCTGGCTGACGTTCAGACCGAACCCGAAAAAAAACGCGATCGCCGAGAGCGCGACGGCGGTCGTCACGAACGGCACCGTCGCCAGACTCAACCCGCCGAGGACCAGCGCGTAGGCGAGCACTTTTTCCTCATTGAGCCACGCGATCAGCGGCGGCAGTATCATGCGCGCCGCGAATCCGCCCACCGCGCACATGGCGATGACCACGCCGATCGCGGACGCCGACAGTCCGTGCGCATCGCCGTAGACCGGAATGTAGAACTGAAAGATATCGAGGCCGCTCTGCGCAAGACTGCTCGCCGCCAGCACCGGCCACACGCCCGGGTTGGTCAGCGTGCTGCGCACACTCATCGCCGGCGCCGTGTTGCGCTCGCCGCGCGGCAAGAGGCCGCCCCATACCGCGAGAATACCGACCGGTACAATGAACCACAGGGCGCCGTACAGAAACGCTAGCGCGGGCCCCATGCTGTCAAACGAAAACCCCGCAAACAGCGGGCCCGTCGACGCCGCCACCGATATCGACATTGCGTAGTTGCTGTAATTGCGCGCGCGATTATCAGCATTGCTCATCGCGCCGACCATGTTCTGCAGCGCGATGCTGTAGAACGTCGACGCGATGCCGCTCATGGCCGCCGCGATGAATATCGCGGGCAGCGTCGGCACGAAGCACGGCAGCAGCATGCCGCACGCGCTGCCCAGCGCCCCCAGTGTCAGCGGCCAGCGCGGCCCGTAGCGGTCCGCAATCCGGCCCGCCGGCCACGACAACAGCGTGGGAAAAAGCGCGAACGTCGCGGCCAGCGCGCCGATGGTGAACGGCTGCGCGCCCAACTGCAGCGCGTAGAGCACCGCCAGCACGCGGGCCGCGCGCGTGCCCGTCATGTTGAAAAACGCCAGAGATACGACGAGATTAATCTTCATCAGTTTTCACCGCCACGGCGCAGCGGGTTCGCGTCAGGGACCCTGACTGGCATGCGCCGATTTTGTGGCGATCCGAGATGCGAAGCATCCTGGCCGGTTATTTCAGGGACGGCAGTTTGTCCCGGGCGCAGGCTGCCCGTGTCATGGACGCCATTGAGCAAGCGCTTCACGGCTACGAGCATCTCGTTGACAGTGCCGAGGCATTCCGCATCGGCGAAAAATCGCGCCTGTCGGCGTACGGATCTGAATTCGTTGCGCTGGCGGCGGCGCTCTCTGTCCCGCTCGTGACCGCGGACAAAGCTGTGCTCAAGGCTTTCCCGGAAGTTGCATTGACCATGGACGCATTCCTCGCCACATAGGTCGAACGAAATCTTCCTCCGTGCCGGGGAAAGTACAACGCGGCAACATCGCTTTAACGCCCTTGCCACCTCGCGCTCTCACGCCCTCACGGCGTCTAAGACGCCTTGCGGTGTTTCAAAATAAATTCGCGCGTCTCCTGCGCGCAGCGGTCGGGGTCGGTCGCCGCGACGTGGTACGAGTCGCCCGGCAGCACGCGAAGTTCCGAGTTCGGTATCGTCACCTGCCACGCGCGCGTCGATTCGACCGAGCCCAGCGCGCTCGCTTCGGTCGTCATCACCAGCGTCGGACACTGGATGCGCGGCAGGTCGCCGGTAATGTCGGTATAAGGAATCGTTTCGCCGAAGCCGACCATGGTCGACGCCGCGGTTTGGCCCATCAGCCGGGTCCAGTATTCGACGCCTTCCCGCGGAAACTTGCTGCCCAGGCGCTTGCCCATGTTCTTCTTCGCCCACTCTTCGACGCCGAGTTTTTCGAGCTCGTCGGTGGCGTGCGCCGCTTTCGCGCCCATGCGGTCCCACTTCGGCGGCGGCGTGCCGACCACCGTCAGGCTCAGCACCTGGTCCGGGCAGCGCGCCGCGAAATGGCGCGCGATGGTGCCGCCAAGTTTCGCCGCGATGAGATGAAAGCGCGCGATGCCAAGCTGCTGCATGAGGGCGAGGTAGTCGTCGACGATGAGATCGATGGTCCACTTGAAGTCACGCGGCATCACGGTCGACTTGCCGAATCCACGCGTGTCGGGCCGCACCACGCGAAACTCGCGCGCGAGATGCGGCACCCAGCCGTACCACGCCTGGCCGCGCTCGGCGTTGCCGTGGATCATCAATATCGTCTCCGCCGCGCGCCACGGGTCGGTGAAATCGTCGATCAGGTAGTGCATTTCCAGGTCTGGGGCTACGCGGACGGTCGGCATGGTCGTAAGCTTTCTGGGTGGGGGATTATGCTTTATGCATTAACAACGGCGTCTTGGCAACTCGTAGCGCGGCTGCGCCGGCGCCTGCGACTTTCCTGAATCCTGAATCCTGAATCCTCAATCCTGCTTCTCCCCCTCCCGCCTTATGGTAGAGAATAGGAACAGGCATGCGGCTGCCGCACAGCCGCGGGGCAAAACCACATTAACCACCTCTGGGACAAAGGCCGCCTATGGACGCTATCGTTGCAATTGGCAAGGTGCTCGATAAACTTTCACTTCACTACCCGCTCGGACCGATCATCGTCCTCGCGTCGCTGTATTTCATCTACGACGGCTACCGGACGAGCAGCGGCGTGCAGATGTTTTTTGCCGCGGTGGCGCTCGTGTGGTCGCTGTTTACCCTCTTCATTTTCGTTGTGCACTGAGGTCGAGCCTGGCGCGGCGTTGAAGCTGTCTTGACGACCGCATGCTTAGCCCAGAAGAAACCGGCTCGCGTCGCCGGCGTTTTCGCTCTGAACAACTGCTATGATTGCGCGTGGCGGGAAAACCCGACATTGCGCATAATTCGACGACGCTGGTCACTGTGAAGGAGGACTGCAAATGCTTACGCGGCGCAAACTCTATCGATTGCTGCAGCTGCTGGTGGGATTGGCCCTGTGTCCCGCCGCGTCTTACGGCCAGGCGCCGGGTCTGCCGAACAAGACTGTGCGTATCATCGTCCCCAATGCGGCCGGCGGACCCAACGACCTGACCGGCCGCCTGATAGCGCCCAAACTGGGCGAAGTGCTGCGGCAAAGCGTGGTCGTCGAAAATCGCGCGAGCGCCAACGGCGTGACCGGCGCGGAATACGTGGCGCGCGCGGACGCCGACGGCTCGGTGCTCGCCGTCGGCAATTCAGGCACCCACGCGGTCAACGCCACGCTTTACAAAAAACCGACCTACGATCCCGAACGCGATTTCGCCGCAATCAGTGAAATCATATTCAGCAGCCTGGTGCTGGTCGCCAACCCCAAGGTGCCGGCCAATACCGTCGCGGAACTTATCGCTGAAGCCAAACGCGCGCCGGG
>JANNPG010000410.1:0-4244 GCA_031399805.1 Betaproteobacteria bacterium
CGACAGCACGCAGCGTATTTGCCGCGCGTTGAGTTTCAACAATGCGCCGGCCGCGGCGGCGGCGCCGAACACCTGACCGGTCGCCGCCGCATGGTGTCCCGCGCGCAGGTACGGGATTGGGTTTAACGTCTGCAGCGTGCGCGCGCAAATGTCATAGCCGAGCACGATGGCGCGCAGTACTGCCTTGCCGGGAAGCCGGTTTTGCTCGCCGATCGCGAGTGCTGCGGGCACAACACTCGTGCCGGGATGCGTGAGCGAAGGCGGGTGCGTGTCGTCGGTTTCGTCGGCGTGGCCGAACATGCCGTTGGCGAGTGCCGCGTTTTGCGGCGTGGTGACCATACGCGTGCCGATGACGCCGGCCGCCGGCTTGCCGCCCAGCGATTTGACGTAATCGATCGCCCTGCGCCCCGGCAGCAGCCGCGAACCCGAAATCATCGCGGCGAAGGTGTCGACGAGATGGAGCTTGGCGCGCGCGGCCACGTCTTGTGGGAGCGGGCGCCTGGCGGCGCCTGCGATATGGGCACTCAACGCCAGCATCATGGGCGATACGGCAGCGGGTTTCATCGGCAGGTGCAATTCATGTAGGAGGGCGGACCGGAATTCGCGCGCAAACATGATAACCGATCTGTCCGTCAGTCCCGCCGGCGCCGCGCGTTTGCGATGGTTGGTCTGCGTCGCTATACTGGCGCACGACAATTTTCACGCGCGGGGAGTAACAGCTATGGGCAAGCAGTGGAACTACAAAGGCATCATTCCCGCTCTGGCGCTGCCGCTGAGAGCCGATTATTCGATCGACGAGCAGGACCTGCGCCGGCTCGCGAGCTGGCTGGCGACGTTCAAGGGCATCTCGGCGCTGATGACCAACGGGCACACCGGCGACGTGTTCAGCCTGACGTTGAAGGAACGCGTCGAGGTCACGCGCATCGTCGCCGACGAATTGAAGGGCAAGCTGCCGGTCATTTCGGCGGTGACCGCCGAGGGCATACACGAAGCGGTCGAGCAGGCGCTGATGCAGAAGGAGGCCGGCGCGGACGGGCTCGACATCATGCCGCCGCATCACTGGCTGCGCTTCGGCATGCGCCCCGGGCACGTGGTCGATTACTTTGCCGCGATCGGCGAGGCATGCGGGCTCGATCTCGCGGTGCACGTCTACCCGTCGTGGTCCAAGGCGAGCTACACGTGTGAAGTGCTGGCCGATCTCGCGCGGTTGCCGTGGGTCAAGGTGTTCAAGGTCGGCACGCGCGAGATGAACAAATATGCGCGCGACATTGAGGCGATCCGCGCGGCGAACGCGAACGTGGCCGTGCTCACCTGCCATGATGAGTACCTGCTCGCGTCCATGGTGCAGGGGGTGGATGGCGGCTTGCTCGGCTTTGCGTCATTCATTCCGGAGTTGATACTCGAACTCGTCAACGCGGTGCACGCGGGGGACCTGAAACGTGCGATGGCGTGTCAGGCGCGCATCAACCCGTTGAAGGATATCGTCTACGGCATGGGCGAGCCCACAGGGGACGCGCATGCGCGCATGAAATACGCGATGGTGCTCGCGGGCCGCCTGAGTTCGCCGGTGGTGCGGCCGCCGACGCACCAGCCTGACGAAGCGACGCGCAGGAAAATCGCCGACGTGCTGCGCAGCGCGGGAATGCTGCAGAAGCAGGCGGCCTGAGTGCGGGATTCAGGATTCGATTGCCGCCACCCTAATGCCCCCTCGCATTCTAATCACGCTCTCCCCCCGCTTCGGGGGAAGGGGATACAGGATTCGGCCAAGCAGTAAACAACAGAGCAATTATCTCCGGGAGGAAGCGATATGCGTACCCTGCGTGACGCGGCGGCGGCAGTCATTGTGCTTGCAGCGACTGCCGCACAAGCCCAGGACTATCCGGCGAAGGCGATCCGCTTTGTCGTGCCGTATCCGCCGGGCGGCGCGTCCGACGTGACGGCGCGCGTGCTGGGCCAGAAGATGAGCGACGCCTGGAAGCAGCAGGTCGTGGTCGACAACCGGCCGGGTGCCAATGGCATCATCGCACTCGAATACGTCGCCAAGGCGCCGGGTGACGGCTACACGATACTCATGGCCAACCTCGGGCCCAATGCGATCAATCCGGGTGTCTATACCAAGCTGCCGTACGACGCGGTCAGGAGCTTTGCGCCGGTGACGCTCACGACGCTGGTGCCACAGATCATCGTCGCCAATTCTTACCTGCCGGCCAGGAACGTGAAGGATTTGATCGGCCTCGCCAGGAGCAAGCCGGGCGAGCTCGCGTACGGCACTGGCGGCACAGGTTCGGCCAATCACCTCGCGATGGAGCTGTTTGCCTCGATGGCCGGCGTGAAAATGACGGCAGTGGCTTACAAGGGCGATGTGCCGGCGATGACCGATGCGGTGGCGGGGCAAGTGATGCTTGCGTTGCCCACCGTGATCGCCGCGCAGCCATTTCTCAACTCGGGCAAGCTGAGAGCCATTGCGGTGACGACGAAAAAGCGCGTGCCGGCGTTGCCGGAGGTGGCTACGGTCGCGGAATCGGGGCTGCCGGGTTACGAATCGGTATCGTGGGGCGGTGTGATGGCGCCGGCTGGTACGTCGGTCGATATCGTGACCAGGCTTAATGCCGAGATCGTACGCATACTCAAGCTGCCGGACGTGAAGGAGCGGCTCGAAGGCCTCGGCGGTGAAATCGTCGGCAGCACCCCGGCCGAGTTTTCCGCCTATCTGCAGGCTGAAATCGCAAAATGGAGCAAGGTCGCCAGGGCGTCCGGGGTCAAGCTTGATTGAAAATGCAGGATTCGGGATTCGGGATTGAGTAGTCCGGCCTTTCAATCCAATGCCTGAATCCTGAATCCTGAATCCTGAATCCTGAATCCTGATTTCTTCCATGAAAATAACCGCCATCCACGAAACCATTACGCCGATCAGCTCGGACATCCGCAACGCGTATATCGATTTCAGTAAAATGACGGCGAGCGTCGTGGCGGTCGTCACCGACGTCAAGCGCAAAGGCAAGCGCATCGTCGGCTACGGCTTCAACTCCAACGGCCGCTATGCGCAAAGCGGGCTGCTGCGCGAGCGTTTCATTCCGCGCATCATGGGCGTCGACCCGCAGTCGCTCGTTAATGACGCCGGCGATAATCTCGATCCGCACCGCATCTGGGCGTGCGCGATGGCGAATGAAAAGCCCGGCGGTCACGGCGAGCGCTCGGTCGCCGTCGGCGTGCTCGATATGGCGGTGTGGGACGCGGTCGCAAAAATCGAGGGCAAGCCGCTTTATCAGTTGCTTGGCGAGCGGTATCGTGGCGGCACGGTCGACGACAAGGTATTCGTGTATGCCGCCGGCGGTTATTACTATCCCGGGAAGAATGTGCAGGCGTTGCAGGACGAGATGAAGAAATATCTCGACCTGGGTTACAGGGTCGTCAAGATCAAGATCGGCGGCGAGTCGCTCGCCGACGACGTGAGGCGCATCGAAGCGGTGATCAAGGTGGTCGGCGCCGGCGAAAATCTCGCCGTCGACGCGAACGGGCGCTTCGATTTGAAAACTGCCATCGAATATGCGCGCGCGCTGAAGCCCTACGGTCTCTTCTGGTACGAAGAGGCCGGGGACCCGCTCGATTATGCTTTGCAGGCCGAACTCGCGGGCCATTACGACGGCGCGATGGCGACCGGGGAAAACCTGTTCTCGACGGTCGACGCGCGCAATCTGATCCGGCACGGCGGAATGCGTGCCGACCGCGACTGGCTGCAATTCGATTGCGCGCTCTCCTACGGACTGGTCGAGTATCTGCGCACGCTCGACATGTTGAAGCAACACGCGTGGTCGCCGCGGCGCTGTGTGCCGCACGGCGGGCACCAGATGTCGCTGAATATCGCCGCCGGCCTCGGTCTTGGCGGCAATGAATCGTATCCCGACGTGTTCCAGCCGTTCGGCGGATTTGCCGACAACGTGCCGGTCGAGAACAGTTACGTCAAAATGCCCGCGGTGCCCGGCGTTGGTTTCGAGGCCAAAGCTGAATTGTACGCAGTCATGAAGCGGCTCGCGGATGGTTGATCGGTCGCCAACGCTGACAACGGCGCTTGCGTTATGTACGCTGGCAGCAATGCCGGACCTATATGCTCATGCGCAAACCTTTCCCGCCAGGCCGGTGCGCTTCATCGTGCCGTTTGCGACCGGCGGCGCGAGCGACATCGTGGCGCGCGCGGTCGGGCAGAAGCTCGGCGAAATGTGGGGACAAACGGTGGTAATCGACAA
>JANNPG010000477.1:0-2761 GCA_031399805.1 Betaproteobacteria bacterium
AGAGCCCCTAACACAATGAAACACGTGTGCGTTTCATTATGTTAGGGGCTCTAGGTGCCAGACTGCCGCGCGGACGATAGATTGTTCCCGCGCGGCGGCGGAGTCAAGTTGTCATCGTAAGTGAAGCCGCGGTAAAAAATGGCGGCATGGAAAGCGGGCTGGTCCCTTCTTTCGTACGCCAGCACACAGACAGCGCCCACATCGAGGCCTATTCTGCAAAGCTAGGAGTCTGGCTTTTTCAGGAGGTGCGCCATGAAATGGGCAGGATTGTATTTTGCGGGGTTTGTCATCCTGGTCGGGGGCGTACTCGGCGCGCTCTGGAAACTGGGCATTCTGCAGAACATCGAGACAACCTGGATTGTGATTGGCGTCGCGATTTTGATTGGCTTGGGGATCATGGTCTCGGTCGCCAATAGCGGCACCAAAGGAAACATCCAGATCGACCGGGAGTAAGGAAATGAAAATGAAGCGCAAACGCATCGAAGGCAACTGGAAGCAATTCAAGGGCAATGTCTGCGCGGTGCTGGCGACTTTCGACCAAGCCTTTACGACCACATCCACCTGCATTTTTACCAGTTCCATCGCCAAGCCCGGCCGGCGCTCGTCAATGTTGACGTCGGATCGCCACTCGCCGCGATAGTGTTGCCTTGGATTTGAGCGCTGTCTTCATCTCCGCAACGTTGACGATCTCACTGATCGCAGCGTTTAGCCGCGCAACGACTTCTTTTGGCGTGCCCAGCGGCGCCATCACGCCATACCAGCCGTAGCGGTCGTAGCCGGGCACGCCGGACTCGTTCAGCGTGGGTGTATCCGCCATCATCGGAACCCGCTTCATGCCGGTCACGGCAAGCGCCCTGATCTTTTTCGAGTGTGCCGCTGGCGCCGGCGCGGTTTTCGACAATCACGGGCTGGCCCGGATGTTCGGATAATTTTTGCGCGACCATGCGCGCCGTGGTGTCGGTTGGACCGCCGGTCGTGTATCCAACAACCAGGCGTATCGGCTTGGCAGGATAGCTTTGCGCGATCGCGCCCGATGCCGCCAGACCGGCGCACGCGGCGAATCCCGCGCACCACCGCCTTACCATATCGCAGGGAACAACGCGTTGCTCAGACCGCCAAAGGCGTGAGCGTGTAGACGCGTCCGTAGCGGGACGCTTTTTTAAGGTCGCCGCGGCGGAGTGCTTCGCGCACATCATCCAGCTTGCTGGCCTCCTCCAGCGACAAGTACGGCGACCATTCGTCGTCCGTCTCGATCAACTCGACGTCGACTTCCGCCACGTATTTTCCTTCGTGGATGAGTTTGTTCCGGTGTCTGGTCTTCATTGTCGTCTCCGTATGTAGCCCGGCTCGCATTTTTCCGGATCGGGTCTGTACGCGGTCACCAACACGGCCGGACTAGTATATATGCGCACTTCCGCGGCCGTGACAAGTTTTCGGATTTGGTCAATTGCTCCCACCGGTTCTCCTGCTCCAAATAATCAGGGTCACGCTAACCTAAATTAATTTAATCAATTCACCCGACACTCGCGGTCTTACTCGATCACCTTGTCGGCGCTGATCAGCAGCGACTGCGGAATCTTGAGGCCCAATGCTTTGGCGGTTTTACCATTGATGATCAATTCAAACTTTGTTGGTTGCTCGACCGGCAGATCGGCGGGTTTGGCTCCCTTGAATATCTTGTCCACATATTCCGCTGCACGCCGGTAGATCTCGACTTGATTCTGTCCGTAGCTCATCAGACCGCCGGCCTCTGCGTATTCCCGATTCGAGAATATGGAGGGCAGCCGGTGTTTTGCCGCCTGTGCTGCAATCTGGCGTTCCTGCTGAATAAATAACGGGTCGAGCCCCACGACGACTGCCCCGGCGCGCTCCCTTGCGATCGCGAAGAATGCGCTCTCAATCTCCTGAGGCGTTTGCGCGTTCACCGGCAGGGCCTTGATGCCGGCATTCTTCGCCGCGGCCTGGACGTTCTTCACTATCTCGGCATGGGCCGAGTTGGCGGGATTCACCAGGACAGCCACGCGCGAGAGCCTGGGCACCATTGCGCGGAGCATCTCCAGGTGCTTGGCACTGATATCCCCCGCGAGGTTCGAGAGCCCGGTAATATTGCCTCCGGGCCGCGCCAGGCTCTTGACGAACCCGGCGGCGACCGGGTCAACCGAAACCACGATGACGATGGGAATGATAGTGGTCGCTTTATGCGCTGCGCTCGCACTGGGCGGCCCCAAGGCCATGATGGCGTCCATTTTCAGACGCACCAGTTCAGCCGCCATGCCCGGAAGACGCGCGTACTCGCCGTCCGCGAACCGCCACTCGATCTGGAGATTCCTACCCTCGACATAGCCGAGCTCGCTCATTTTGCGCGGAAATGCACCGTAATAGTCCAGGTCGAGAGCGGCCGGGCGACGGCGCGCTGACAGGAATCCAACGCGCCATACTTTGCCCTGCTGCTGAGCAAAAGTGCCAAACGGCGCTGCGAGCGCGCCCGCGCCAAGCGCAACAATTAGTTTGCGGCGATTGTTCATTCGATTCATCCTTGCCTGGGCAATGAGTAATGGGGAATGGGGAATGGGTGAACAGCCTCTACCATTTACTATTCCCTATAAACCATTCACTCATCACTCATCACTCATTACTGGGCGAGTCTCAGCGTTCGTAGGACACTTTTTTGACGTTAACGTGACCAAGTTTCAGCGTTCGTGGGACACTCATAGTTCACCTTGAAAAGGTTTGTCGGGCCGGTGGTACGGTATGGTGGTCA
>JANNPG010000485.1:0-3971 GCA_031399805.1 Betaproteobacteria bacterium
CGGCATTCCGCGCGAAATCACGGCGAAGCTCAACGCCGAGATCAACAAGATCCTGCAGCTTGCGGATGTGCGCGAGCGCTTTCAGGCGGGCGGCGTCGAGCCGGTGGGCGGCCCCGCCGAAAAGTTCGGCGAGCACCTGAAAGCGGAGATCGCCAAATGGGGCAAGGTCGTCAAAGCCACCGGCGCGCGTGTCGACTAAGCAACTTCGCCACCGCTTCGAGTGTCAGGAAAGCTTGACCGGCCCGTCCTGCAACCCTGCCAGCGGCTGCAGGGCTTGCGGCGCCGCGCCGAATTGAGGGCTGGCGAGCACAGCTTGCGCGGCATTAATGGCAATGCCGGATAGCGTGCCGCTCAAACCGTAACGATAAGCGAGATCGCCGCCGATCGCCTCGGTGTCGCTGCCTGCGAGGTGCGCGTCGAGCAGTGAATTCATCACCGCCCAGTGATTGGCGTTGCTTGCCGATGCCGCGCGCGCCTGGTCGAACTTTTGCACGATCTGGTTGAAATCGAAGCGCTCGATCTTGTTGTCGCGTAAAGGATCGCTCCCGCCGGGCGCGAAATCGCTCATCGCCTCGGCAATAACCTAGAGATTGAGCACGCTGTGATTGGCTGCGTTCGAGTACCAGTCCTTGCCTTTGCAGACGGAACACACTACTTGGCCCAGGGAACATCAATCCTTCTTTTCAAGCGGCCTCCTTCACCTTAGTCGGTCGTCCACCGAGCTTGCCGTTGCGCCGCGCGGCTTCGGCTTTCGCTTTTGTCGATACGCTGCCGCCGATCTTTCCGAGTTCAGCAGCGATCCAGCGCTTCGAGCCAAAAAAACCTTCCAGCAGCGCCGGCAGATAAATGTCTGCGTCGAGCTTTGGAAAATGAATCCCGAGACCCGAAGGCGATATTTCGATCCTGTCGAGCTGATGAGGATTGGCACGTTCGAGGCCTTGTGCATCGCGCGGTCGAAACGCCACCTCGATTCCCGTGCTAAGCCCGATCACCAAGCGATCCCTCTTGCGTTCATAGTGAGCACTCGTAGCGCACGGGGTCTTTCTAATCCGCTTGATGGCTCGCCTGTTCGCTGCCTCAAACTCGTCTTTAGTCATTTTCATGAATCTTGCTCCACTCAGCACAAAGTCGTTTCAGCTCATCAGCAAGCGCAGTTTTGATCTTCCCCACCTGTACAAGTGAAAAACCGAAGTTCTCCCGTAATTCGGGCGGACCATGCGGACAATTGAGGTTGAATACTGCTTCACAGCCGCCGCCTATCACGTGAACATGAGCAGGGCGATGATCGTTCGGGTACACGACCACGCGCAACGCACCGATCCTTGTAATGGTGGGCATTATATCACAAAACCCAAACGGTTGGGTTTATAGTTTGACGTCTGAAAATCACCCCGACAAAACCCACGGAAACGACCCACTTCTCAGAACCAGGCCGGCACGAAATAGACCGCGGCCGTAACGACACAAGTCCACAGAAACATGTCGCGCAGCTGTTTGGCGGCGACCGGGTTCAGCTTCTTGCGCCGCTTGTACTTGTCCGTCGGATCCGGCGCGGTCGCCATGCGGTAATCCGCGATAATCAAAATCATTCCTATAGCGAATGCAAGGCCTGCCCACTGCATAATTCACCCTCTCCGGTTCGCGTAACTTTCGAGCTTTACATAACGTCGTTACATCGCTCGATCCCTCACCCCCATCCCCTCTCCCAGCGGGCGCGGGGCGCGTCGAGCGAAATCGGATTGTCATCCGGTTTCGTAATCCTCAATAATCGATAACGTAATCTTAGCCGCTTGCCGGCAATCGTCAACCTTCTTGCGACCTTGAGACCGCACAAAACCTCATTGATGTTCGGGATTTCGTGAACTAATCCGCTCTTGCGTCTGACGTACTGGTGATTCTCGCCGCTGGCGCGAGGCGGGCCTGGCCGCAGTCCCCGCGCGAACCTTTGACCGGATCGGCGTGCCGGCCGCGCCTGCCGGCATCGTTTAGAATAGAGTTCTCACTAACCCGGAAGCATAATGTCTGCCAGCAACACGAAACCCGCCGCGCCGCACGCCACGAATTTCATCCGCAATATCATCGAGGCAGACCTCGCCCGCGGCACGTACGCATCCCGCACCTGGGGCGGCCAACCCGGCGGCGCGAAGACCCACGCCGGCGCGCCCGCCGATCCGGCGAAGATTCGCACGCGCTTTCCGCCCGAGCCCAACGGCTACCTGCACTTTGGCCATGCCAAATCGATCTGCCTCAATTTCGGGCTTGCGAACGATTTCGGCGGCGTGTGCCACATGCGCTTCGACGACACCAACCCGGAGAAGGAGGAGCAGGAGTACGTCGATTCCATCCTGAATGCGGTGAAATGGCTGGGCTTCGGCTGGACCGCGAACGACACCGAGCATTTGTACTATGCGAGCGATTACTTCGACTTCATGTACGAAGCGGCGGAATACCTGATTACGGCGGGCCATGCCTACGTCGACGAGCAAAGCGCCGAACAAATACGCGTTAACCGCGGCACGCTGACCGAGCCGGGCCGACCAAGCCCGCAGCGTGACCGTTCCGCCGTGGAAAACCTGCAGGCGTTCCGCGAAATGCGCGCCGGCACGCATGCCGAAGGCAGCATGGTATTGCGCGCGAAGATCGACATGGCTTCGCCCAACATCAACCTGCGGGATCCTGCGATCTACCGCATAAAAAAGGCAACCCACCATCGCACTGGCGACCAATGGTGCATTTATCCGATGTACACCTACGCGCATCCGCTCGAAGATGCGCTGGAAGAGATCACGCACTCGATTTGCACGCTCGAATTCGAAGACCAGCGCCCGTTCTACGACTGGCTGCTCGAGCGCCTCGCCGACGGCGGACTTCTGGCGCGGCCGCTGCCGCACCAGTACGAATTCGCGCGCCTGAATCTGACCTACGTCGTGCTGTCGAAGCGCAAGTTGATCGATCTCGTCGAGCACAAACACGTCGACGGCTGGGACGACCCGCGCATGCCAACCCTGGTCGGCGCGCGCCGCCGTGGCTACACGCCGGAAGGCTTTCAGCTCTTCGCCGAGCGCATCGGCGTGTCGAAGTCCGATTCATGGATCGATTTCGCCGTGCTCGAAGACTGCATGCGCGAACACCTGAACGAGGTAGCACCCCGCCGCATCGCCGTGCTCGACCCGGTAAAACTGGTGATCGACAACTACCCGGACGGGCAAACGGAAGAGTGCCATCCGCCCAATCACCCGCAAAAACCGGATTGGGGCCGGCGCGCGGTGCCGTTCTCGCGCGAGCTGTGGATCGAGCGCGAGGACTTCATGGAAACCCCGAGTAAGGGTTACTTTCGCCTGTTCCCCGGCAACAAGGTGCGTCTGCGTTACGGCTACGTCGTCGAATGCACGGGCTGCGACAAGGATGCCGCCGGCAACATCAATGCGGTGCATTGCACTTACTTCCCCGACAGCAAGTCCGGCACGCCCGGCGCCGACAACTACAAGGTGAAAGGCAACATTCACTGGGTTTCGGCGCGGCATGCCTGTCAATGCGAGGTGCGGCTCTTCGACCGCCTCTTTAAAGACGCGCACCCGGGGGCGGGCGAGCGCGATTACCTGCAGGACCTGAATCCCGGGTCGAAGAAAGTCGTCCGCGCGCAGCTCGAGCCGGCGTTGAAGGATGCCAAGCCCGAAGACCGTTTTCAGTTCGAGCGGCATGGTTACTTTATTGCCGACCGCGTCGACTCCAAATCCGGCGCGCCGGTATTCAATCGCGCGGTGACGCTGCGCGATTCCTGGCACAAGTAATATGCGAAACCCCCGTTCTCGATCGAACCGGAGTCCTTAGAGTGCCTAACATAATGAAACACGCCACCATTGACGGTCTGAAAATAAACTATGCGGTGCAGGGCAGCGGCCCGCCGCTCATCATGCTCGCGCCCGGCGGCTTTGATTCGAATATCGAAGGCTGGTCGACGCGCGGCGTGT
>JANNPG010000494.1:0-2171 GCA_031399805.1 Betaproteobacteria bacterium
CGGCATTCAGTTTCAAAAGCCGTCCGGCGACGACCGCGCCGCCGAAGGCACCCGTCACGCCCGGCGCATGAAAGCCGATATGCTCGGTCGATTGTTTCGATGCGTCGCCTATCCGGTGCATCACCTCGCCGCCCGCGACCAGCGCCGTGATGAAATCCCGCCCGCTCGCGCCGCTTTCCTGCGCGATCGCGAGCCCCGGCGCGGTGAGCGAAGCGCCGGGGTGCACGCCCGCGCTCGGCTGCACGAGGCAATCCATTTCGAACGCATGCGCCAGCGCGCCATTGGCGAGCGCCGCGAACGGCGCATGCACTTTCAGGCCGGTGCCGAGTATCGCGCTCTGCCCGCCCCTGCCGTACTGCTCGGCATATGCAATGACGATCTTGCTCCACGGCAGCGTGCTGCCATAGGTGCAGGCGCCGACGGTGTCGATGACGCAGGCCTTCGCACGCTCGAGGACGTTGGCCGGTATGCGGTCGTACTGCAGTTGCGTGGCGAATTCAGCCAGTGTTTGTGCGGCGGTGGTCATGTTAAAAAGCAATCCTTTGAAATTTATGTAACGTAGTAATCCTGCTGCATCAGAAAAACCGGTTCCCTCCCCCTTGATGGGGGAGGGTTAGGGTGGGGGTGAGAATTGCCTCGACGCGACATTTTCGCCCCCATCCCAGCCTTCCCCCGTCGAGGGAGAAGGAGTTTCCTTGAATACTTGTGGGGCGCGCTATTTGCCGCAGAGTTCCGCGCAGCGCGCCTTCGAGTAATTCAGGGCGTTGAAACCCAATCCGCTCAGCGTTTGATCCTCGCTGCGGAATATGCACGGCAATTCGCCATACGCCTGAAACTTGCCGTAGAGTTCGTCGCCGCTCATGCCGGGTTTGAATTCGCGCAACAGCGACTCATCGATCGTGCGCTTCGAGGCCGCGATCGCCTCGTCGAGCGTCTCGTAATCGCCAACGTGCCGCAATGCCTTCTCGGCGCTGTCCGCCTTGCTGTAAGCCTCGACATAGAATTCCATAGGGCCCCCGCCTCCAGTGTCGCCGTCGTGAACTTTGACGGATGCATCCAGACTACTACGCGCGGCGGAACGGTTACAACTTCGAACGTGACGAAATGCCTCTTTGTCGCAACTAATTTTTCAGGCCATCGCCGTCATTCGACCGCCCGCCGCGTTGAGCGGCACAGCGTGTCCGCTCCAACGCGGCGACGTAAGCCGGCACATAAGTGTCCGGTCTTACGTTACTTGAGCGGCACGCCGTGTCCGCTCCAACGCGGCGAGGCGAGCCGGCGCTACCGCGTCCGGACGCGCCTACTTTTCTTCCATCACCCACACTCCGTGCCATTCGCCTTCCGGCGGGGCGCTCTTAAGCTTCTCGCAGCGCTCGATGTATATCTCCGACAGCCTGTCGGCGGGATTCAGGCGAAGCGCTTCGCGGAACGCGCCGATTGCGGCGTCCCATTTGCCGGCGCGGTACTTTGCGATGCCGCCCTTGAACTGGTTGACGACGTCCATCAGGTTCGGGAAGGTCTCATCGTCGTGATAATCGAGCACTTCGTAAACCGCGACCGGCTTGGTCTTGCCTTTCACCACGACGAGATCGATTTCGCGCGTGCGATAGGTGCCGCGCAGCTTCTTGTAAGTGAATTCGCTGATCAGGATGCGCGCCGCATACTGCTTGCATGCGGACTCCAGCCGCGCGGCGAGGTTGACACCATCGCCGATGATGGTGAAATCCATGCGCTTCTTCGAGCCGATGTTGCCCGACACCACGACGTCGGTGTTGAGCCCGATACCGATGTTGACCGGCTTCTTGCCTTCGCTCACGCGCGTCACGTTCCACGCCGCGAGGCTGCCTATCATGGCCACCGCCGCGCGCACCGCGCGGTCCTCGTCGTCGGCATGGCCCACCGGGATGCCGAACGCCGCCATGATCGCATCGCCGATGAACTTGTCAAGCATGCCGCCTTCCCTCTGGATACACTCGACCATGATCTCGAAGTATTCGTTGAGCATGCTCACCGTCGCGTGCGGCCCGAGTTCCTCGGTGAGCGTGGTGAAACCGCGAATGTCCGAGAACAGCACCGTCGCGGTCACGCTCTTGCCGCCGAGTATCTCGGCGCCGGCCGCCAGCAGTTGATCGGCGATCGACGGATCCATGTAGCGCGACATCGTCGATTTC
>JANNPG010000524.1:0-1803 GCA_031399805.1 Betaproteobacteria bacterium
GCGCCCGCGTAAGCCGCGCGCAGTTCCTTCAGCGTGTCGGGACCGAAAGAGCTGAACATCAGCAAGCCGCCCGGCGCCAACACGCGCCGCAATTCCGCAAATGCGCGCGGTGGCTCGTTTACCCATTGCAACGCGAGGTTAGACCACACGAGGTCCACCGCGGCGGCGCGCAGTGGCAACGCTTCGATGTCCCCGCACACCGGCGCGACAGCGCGCCCCACCACGCGCTGCCACCACGGCGCGCGCGCGCGCGCTTGCCGCACCATGCCGGCTGCGATGTCGAGCGCATAGAGCGCGGCCCGCGGATAACGCGCGCGCAGCGCGGCGATGACATTGCCGGTGCCACACCCCGCGTCGAGTATCGCGGCGGGTTGCAGCGCGACAAAATCGAGCCGCGACAGCATGCGCCGACACACCTCGTGTTGCAGCACGGCCGCCGCGTCGTAGCCGGCGGCGGCTTTTTCGAACGCGCGCCGCATGAGGCGCTTGTCGAGTGCCGCACCGTCATCCATGACAGAATTCCGCGATGCGTTGCGCCACGATATGTGGCTGCGCAATGAACGGCGCATGCGCAGCGCCGCTTATGACTTCCAGCGTCGCATGCGGCAGTGCATGTTGCATGAACTTGCCGGCGGCGAGCGGCACCACGTTGTCGCGCTCGCCGTGCAGGATCAGCACCGGCTGGTCTATGCGCGACAGGTCGGCGCGCAAATCGGTTTGCCTCAAAATCCGCAAACCCGCCGCCAGCGCCGCCGCGTCGGGCACGCCATGCGCCACCACAAGTTCACGCAGCCGGCGCGCGACGGCGCGCGCGGCGCGGTCGCCCTGCGCCAGCAGCAGGATAAATCGCTGCAGCGTCGCCTCCGGGTTGGCGACAAGATCCCGCGCGAAACCGTCGAACGTCGCGACCTCCATGCCGCACTCCCATCCCGGCTCGCGCACGAAGCGCGGCGTGCTCGCAATCAGCACCAGGCGCACAACCTGAGCGGGTGCTGCGAGCGCCCAGTTGAGCGCGACCTGACCGCCCATCGACCAACCGCAGACCGATGCTTGCGCCGGCAACTTGACGGCGAGCGCCGCGCAGAGGGCGTCGAGCGTGTAAGGCACGCACGTAGGGCTTTCGCCATGGCCGGGCAATTCGACGTTGTGCACGCGAAAGCTTGGCGCGAGTTCGCTGGCAACCTCGTCCCACACGCGTGCATGCATGCCCCAGCCGTGGAGCAGCACCAGATCGGGGCCCGTGCCGTTACACTCGACATGCAAATCCATTACAGCCTCACCGCGAAGGACGCAAAGGACGCGAAGGAATCGCGAGAGTCAAAAAAATATCCGTAATCAAAATCAATCTCAGGCTCAGCCATCGATCCCAAAAAAAATTCGAGATCCTGATCTCCTTTGCGTCCTTTGCGTCCTTTGCGGTTCAAGATTCTTTTTCGACTTCACGCAATGCCTCGATAAGTTGCGCAACATCCTGCTCGCTGTGCGCCGCCGACAGCGAGATGCGCAACCGCGCGCTGCCGGCTGCCACCGTCGGCGGGCGGATCGCCGGCACCTGCACGCCGCGCGCAGCGAGCGCGTCGGCTACGCGCAACGCTTCGTCGTTGCCGCCGATCACGAGCGGCTGTATCGCGGTGTCGGAAGGCATGAGCCGCCAGCGCAAGCCGGCGACACCCGCTTTCAACTGATTGATCAGCCGCGCGAGCAATTCGCGCCGCCAAGGCTCGACCGCCATGATGGCGAGGCTCGCGCGCAGCGCATGCGCCAGCAGCGGCGGCGACGCCGTGGTGTAAACATAGGTGCGCG
>JANNPG010000534.1:0-7250 GCA_031399805.1 Betaproteobacteria bacterium
TCGGTGCGGGAGTTCCTGACACTGCTCGAAGCGCTCGACAAGCGCGTGATTAGCGGCGGCATCGACGATTTTTACTACTTGTCGCGCGCGTGCCTCATCAAGGACGAGTCGAACTACGACAAATTCGACCGCGTGTTCGGCGCTTACTTCAAAGGCATTTCCGAGCTGCCGGAGGGCGCCACCGCGCTGATACCGGAAGAGTGGCTGAAAAGGCTCGCCGAAAAGCATCTGACCGAGGAAGAGAAAAAGCTTATCGAGTCTCTCGGTGGCTGGGACAAGCTGATGGAGACCCTGAAGAAGCGCCTCGAGGAGCAGAAGGGCAGGCATCAAGGCGGCAACAAGTGGATAGGCACCGCCGGCACCAGCCCGTTCGGCGCTTACGGCTACAACCCGGAAGGTGTCCGCATCGGCCAGCACGAGTCGCGGCATCGCCGCGCGGTCAAAGTGTGGGATCAGCGCGAATTCAGGAATTTCGATGATTCAGTCGAGCTGGGCACGCGCAATATCAAAGTCGCGTTGAAGCGGCTGCGCAAATTTGCGCGCGAGGGCAATGCCGAGGAACTCGATCTCGACGACACGATACGCTCGACCGCCAGGAACGCGGGTTATCTGGATATAAAAATGGTGCCCGAACGCCACAACAGCGTGAAGGTCCTGTTGTTCCTCGATGTCGGCGGCTCGATGGATGATCATGTTGAGACCTGCGAGCAGCTGTTTTCGGCGGCGCGCACCGAGTTCAAGCATCTCGAGTATTTTTACTTTCACAATTTTCTGTACGAGCGGGTGTGGAAAGACAATCGGCGGCGCGCGACCGAGCGCATGGCGACGTGGGATGTGTTGCACAAGTACCCCCACGACTACAAGGTTATTTTTGTCGGCGACGCGACGATGAGCCCGTACGAAATCACTTATCCGGGCGGCAGTGTCGAGCACACGAATCCCGAGCCGGGCGCGCTGTGGATGCAGCGCGTGCTGACGGTTTACAAGGACACGATCTGGCTCAATCCGCAACCGGAAGCGGTATGGAATTATCACGAGTCGATCCGCGTGACACGCGAGTTGATTGGCGAACGCATGTTTCCGCTCACGCTCGCCGGACTTGACCGCGGCATGCGGCAGTTGAGCAAAGGGCATTAAGAGTCCGTAATCAGGAAATGTTTCTGGATACCCTGCCCAAGATGCGCGCGGCGCGATTGCTCTATGCCATGCTCGGGTTGCGGTCGTGTTTACCCTACTTGCCGGAGCCGACCTGCGGTGCGGATTGCCTGGTGCTCGACCTGACGGCACCGCACGCGGCGTACTGAGAGGATTGAGGAGCGAGGATTGAGGCGAAAAAAAAGTTCTACTAAGCGTTTTCTAATGCCCGAATCCTCAATCCTCAAACCTACCGCGGCAGCGCGCGCCGGTCCTGCATCGGGGGTGCTACTTTCATGACTTCGTCAACGGTAGTGACGCCGGCGGCCACCTTCATGGCGCCGCTGATGCGCAGCGGCTTCACACCTTCGCGATAGGACACTTCGCGCAGTTTGTCCATGTTGGTATTGTCGCTGATCAGATTCCTGATCTCGTTGTTGAGCACCATGATTTCGTAGATACCGATGCGGCCCACGTAACCGGTCATCCGGCAGTCGAGGCAACCTTTGGCTATGTACGTGGTGTCGGGTTTCTGCGCCTTCCACGGGGATACCAACAGTTCCCACGCCGATTCCTCGAGCGGGGCCTGCTCTTTGCAAGCGGGGCACAGCACGCGCACCAGCCGCTGCGCCATGACGCCCAGTACCGTCGACGTCAAGAGATAGGACGGCACGCCGAGGTCGAGCATGCGCGTTATCGCCGACGGCGCGTCATTGGTGTGCAACGTGGACAGCACCAGGTGACCGGTCAGTGCCGCCTGGATCGCCATCTCGGCGGTTTCCAGATCGCGTATCTCGCCGACCATGATGATGTCCGGATCCTGCCGCATCAGCGTGCGAATGCCGGCCGCGAAGTCAACGCCGAGGTTCTGCTGCACCTGCATCTGGTTGAACTGCGGTTCGACCATTTCGATCGGATCTTCGACGGTGCAGACATTGACCTCGGAGGTGGCGAGATACTTCATGGTCGAATACAGTGTCGTCGTCTTGCCGGATCCCGTCGGGCCGGTCACCAGCACGATGCCGTGCGGCTTGGAAATCATGCTGCTCCATTTTTTCAGGTCGTCATCGGAAAAACCCAGTTCGCCGAAATCCTTGACCAGCACGTCAGGATCGAAAATCCGCATCACGAGTTTCTCGCCGAATGCGGTCGGCATGGTCGAGAGCCGCAGCTCGACTTCGCCGCCTTCCGGCCTCACCGTCTTGATGCGGCCGTCCTGCGGGCGGCGCTTCTCGATCACGTCCATGCGGCCAAGCAGCTTGATGCGGCTGGTCATCGCAGCGAGCACGGGAGTCGGGATCCGATACACGTCGTGCAGTACACCATCGATCCTGAACCGCACGTTGCCGGAGTCGCGCCGCGGTTCGAGGTGAATGTCGCTCGCACGTTGTTCAAATGCATAAGTGAAAAGCCAGTCGCAGATGACGACGACGTGCTGGTCGTTGGCGTCGAGCTTGCCGCTTTTGCCCAGTTGCACCAACTGCTCGAAATTGCCGATGCTGCTGTAGGCGCCTTTGTCTTTTTCGCTGGCGAACTTGACCGACTTGGCAAGATTGAAGAATTCGACGATGTAGTTCTGGATGTCGAGCGGGTTGGCGATCACGCGTTTGATTTCGAGTCGCAGGACCTGCTGGAGATTTTCCTCCCAGTCGCGCACGAACGGTTCGCAGGTCGCGATCGTCGCCTCGCGCGTGGTGACGCCAACCGGGAGGATGCGGAAGCGCTGCGCGTAGGCGGTCGACATCAGCTTGGTCACCGCAGCGAAATCGATCTTGAACGGATCGACGTGCAGGTACGGCAGCCCGACCTTGCCGGCGAGCCATTCCGCCAGGGCATCGAGCGTCAGCAGTTTCTTGGGATGGCGTGGATCCTTGAATTTCTGCTCGCTGATCACAACCAACGGATGCTGATCGCTACGGTTGTGGTGGCGCTCGGCGGCAAGCTTGTCGGCGTCTACCTTGCTGATCAGCTTGTCGGCGACCAGATCGGCGAGGATACGCTCAAGCGTCAGCCGCTGGCCCGCCTGTGTGGCGGGAGCTGAGGTGGTCGCGGTCTTAACCGGGTTAGCTGCGCGTTCGGCCATGGCAGCAAATATAAACGCAATCCATAAACAACTCAATAAGTTACGCTAAAGCCTTCAAATCTCCGGCAGGGCGGGGGCGCATTTTGAGCAAATATCCGAATATGCACGGATAAAGTGCCTGTAATTCGAAATTGGCACCTCTGACGTGCATAAACGATGCTTAAATAGGAGAAAATTAGTTGTTGTCTTTGATAAATATAACATTGTAATTTTGGAATGTAATTTGCTTTAATTAACCGGTTTGTCTCAGGGGGGAGTCATGGAAAATCTAAAAGCGGGCAGCGACGTTCTGTTCATTCTGCTCGGCGCGGTGATGGTGCTCGCGATGCATTCGGGGTTCGCGTTTCTGGAACTGGGGACCGTGCGCAGGAAAAGCCAGGTCAACGCGCTGGTGAAAATCCTGTGCGATTTTGCAGTGTCCACCATCGCGTATTTTTTTATCGGCTATACGCTCGCCTACGGCGCCAATTTCCTCGGCGGCGCGGAGCAGTTGGCGGAAAAAAGCGGCTACGAGCTGGTGAAATTTTTCTTTCTGCTGACGTTTGCTGCCGCGGTGCCGGCGATCGTGTCCGGCGGAATCGCCGAACGCGCCCGATTTTACCCGCAGCTGGCGGCGAGTTTTCTGCTGGTCGGTTTTATTTATCCGTTCTTCGAGGGCATTGCGTGGAATGACAAGTACGGGGTGCAGGCATGGTTCGAGGCCAGCGCCGGCGCCAAGTTTCACGATTTCGCCGGCTCGATCGTGGTCCACGCGATGGGCGGCTGGATCGGCCTCGTCGCGGTGCTGCTGCTCGGCGCACGCAGCGGGCGCTACACCAAGGAAGGCAAAATCAGCGCGCATCCGCCGTCGAGCATTCCGTTCCTGGCGCTCGGCGCATGGATCCTGTCGGTCGGCTGGTTCGGATTCAACGTGATGTCGGCGCAAACGATCGACAAGATCAGCGGACTGGTCGCGGTCAATTCGCTGATGGCGATGGCAGGCGGCACGCTGGCCGCCATGGTAGCAGGCCGCAATGACCCGGGATTCGTGCATAACGGGCCGCTCGCGGGGCTCGTCGCGATATGCGCAGGTTCCGACATCATGCATCCGATCGGCGCGCTGGCGACCGGCGGTATTGCCGGGGCGCTGTTCGTCATCATGTTCACGGTCACGCAAAACCGCTGGAAGATCGACGACGTGCTCGGCGTGTGGCCCCTGCATGGATTGTGCGGCGCGTGGGGCGGCATTGCCGCGGGCATCTTCGGATTAAAAAGCATGGGCGGACTCGGTGGCGTGACCTTCGGAGCTCAATTGCTCGGCACGCTGCTGGGTATCGGCGTCGCCGTCGCCGGCGGTCTGATCGTGTACGGCGCGTTGAAGCTCATATGCGGCATTCGCCTCGATCCCGAGCAGGAATTCGCGGGCTCCGACTTGAGCATACACAAGATAGGCGCGACGCCGGAAAGAGAAGCGGGCATGTAGTAATCGCAATGTCTGCGTGAGCGGCGGGCGGGTGGTAGGGGCAACGCACGCCGCCGCGATGCGGCGGTTCAGAAACGGGCGGTGCCCGTCATCGCGTAATTTCCCGCCGCATTGGCAGTCCACAGTTCCGCGCTGGATTCGTCCGCATCGGGATTGCCGTTGACCGTGAAGCGTTCGGTGTGAAATACCGGCTGCATGGCGCGATAGTCGAGTTTCTTGACCGGGCGGGAAGCGTGCCGGCGGCACAGGTCGAGCAGCAGCGTGGTTTGCAGCGGTCCGTGCACGATCAGACCCGGATAGTGTTCTTCGTTTTTCACGTAATCGAGATCGTAATGGATGCGATGCGCGTTGAAAATCAGCGCCGAGTAACGAAATAACAGCACCGGGTCGCCGGTGAGGCTGCGCTGCCATGCAGCGGTTTGGGGCGCAGGTTTGCCTTGCGGCGGCGGATCGCCGGCTTTGGCCGCATCGCGGTATACGATGTCGTGCTCTTCGCGGATCGCGATACCGCTAACGGCGCTGATGGCATGACGCACCGTCACGAAGACGAGGCTGCCGCTGCGGCCATGCTTGGATTCGACGCTGATGATTTCGGAGTCGCGGCGGATGGTGTCGCCAATGCGCAACGGCTTGAGAAACTCGATGCGTCCACCCGCCCACATGCGGCGCGGCAGCGGCACCGGCGGCAGGAATCCGCCGCGTTTCGGATGGCCATCGGGCCCGAGACCGGATGCGGGCATCGTCTCGAGAAAATAGAGCCAGTGCCAGCCCGGCGGCAGTTCGTCACCGGTCTGCGGCGCGGGGTCGTCACGATCAAGGGTGGCGGCCAGTGCCGCGACCGGCCACGCAGTAACGGTGTCGGCGCGGGTTTCGGTTTTGCCCACCCACTGGCGCAGCCGGTCGAACTCCTCACCCATCACTTTTCACTCCTCAAGCAACCGCCGATGAACGCAGATTAACGCAGATAAAATCGAAAACAAGTGAACCGGTAACGAGGCATGGGGAACTTCACTCTTAATTCATCACATCGGCGTCCATCGGCGGTTCCCGCCCTGATCAGCTTCCGGGCAGGTTGTGCAACTCGGGGAAATAGAGTTCTTTCCACGAGGCCGCTTTGCCCTTGAGGGTGCCGGTCTTGCTCATGAAGTCGGCGATCGGCAGAGTCTGCTCCGGAGTCATCGTGATCCTGATCTCGGGATCGCTGAGCATTTTCAATATCGCCTCTACGCCGCTTTTATCCTTGGTCTCCTTGACATAGACTTCGGCGGCGACGCGCTTGTTGGCATTGATGAAATCGGTCGCTTCCTTGTAGGCATTGAAAAATGCCTGATAGGTTTTTGGGTTTTCGTCGCGGAACTTGCCGGTCGCCCACGCGACGAGGAAGGTCGCGGGGCCGCCCGAGATATCGTACGAGTTCAGGATACGGCGCACGCCGGGTTTCTCCAGCGCCTGGTACTGAAACGGCGGCGATGAGAAGTAGGCGGTAATTTCCTTGCCCGACAGAAACGCCGCAAGGCCGTCGGGGTGCGACAGGTTGCGGTAGAGGGTGCTGAACTTGTTGAAGTTCGCATCGCCGAATTCTTTTGCCGCCGCCATTTGCAGCACGATGGTCTGGATGGACTGGCCGGCGCCCGCCATCGAAATGCGGTCGCTGTCCGTGAGGTCCCGGATCGACTTTACGTTCGGATTGTTGGTGACCAGATACATCGGCATCGACGACAGTGCGGCGACCGCTTTGACGTTGAGCGTCGTGCGGGTGCGGTCCCACAGGATCAGAAACGGCGCGACGCCGCCCGAGGCCACATGCAGGCTGCCGGAGAGCAGCGCATCGTTCATCGGCTGTCCGGAGGCAAGCACCATCCAGGTGACTTTGGTGTCGGCGAGGCCGGCGGTCTTGAGGTGCTTTTCGACCAGGCCGTTGGTCTTCATGATGGTGAGCGGCAGGTAGCCGATCCCGAACTGCTGTGCGATTTTGAAGTCGCTCACTTCGGCGGCCTTGCCGGGCATCGAGTACGTGCCGATCACGCATACCAGTAACACGAACAGGGCTCTTATGTTACGCATGGAAACTCCTCCGTTTTGTGAGCTTATGTTTGAAGCCTAGCACAGGGCACTCTAAGGACGCACGCCGGATTTATATTTCGACCCCGTGGTGGTCGCAAGTTTTCCCTGCATGGCGTTGATGAAACGGCACAAGTAAGGGCGCGTGTCGCGCGGGTCGATCACGTCTTCGACCGCAAACGCCTCCGCGGTGAGGATCGGCGAGGCGAACTTGCGCAACTCGGTTTCTATCTCCTGTACGCGTTGCGCCGGATCGGGCGCGGCCTCGATCTCGCGGCGGTAGGCGGCGGCGACGCCGCCTTCGACCGGCAGCGAACCCCATTCCGCCGACGGCCATGCGATTTTCAGATCGAGCCCGTTCTTGTCGGTCGTGCCCATGCCCGCCATGCCGTAGCATTTGCGGATCACCACCGTCAGCATCGGCACCGTCAGTTGCAGTCCGACATAGACCGCGCGCATGCCTTCGCGCAGCGTTGCCGCAGCTTCCGCCTGCGTGCCGACCATGAAACC
>JANNPG010000575.1:0-2120 GCA_031399805.1 Betaproteobacteria bacterium
CATTTCGAGCGCGGTGCGCGCCTTGTCGTACTCGCCTTGCGATGCGTAGAGCACGGCCAGGTTGTTGTATGGCTCGGGCAATTCCGGATAGTCTTCGGTGAGGCCGGTAAAGATCCTGATCGCGTCGGCCTGCTTGCTCTGTTCGGTGAGGATCAGGCCCTTCAAAAAGCGTCCACGCGCGTCCTGCGGGTTCGACTTGAGGAAATTATCGACGCGCTCCAGCGCCTTCGTCTGCTGGCCGGCACGGAACAGCTTTCCCGCTTCGGCAAAATCGTCGCCTTGCGCGCCGGCCTGCGCAGCGAACAACGCGCCGGCGACCAGCAGGACGATGCGGGGAATCCAGGTCGGCGCGGACTTAAAAATCATTGTGCTATACTTTTTGGAATTTCAGGGTGTTAGTCAACTAATCTAACTGATTTTACCAAGAACCCCGGCCAATTCAAGCGCGTGTTTTGCCATTACCGGAAATAAGGCCGGCGCGCACCCTGTCCGGATGCGCCCGCGGACGGCCAACCCCACCCGCCGGCGGCAAGGATTGCGGGCGAAACGCAGCCTCCCCTTTATCATACCGCCATGCTCAAGCTCTACAACACGCTGACCCGCGATAAACAGGAATTCAAGCCGATCGTGCCCGGCCAGGCGCGCATTTACGTGTGCGGCATGACCGTTTACGACCATTGCCACCTGGGACATGCGCGCGTGATGGTGGTGTTCGACATGATTACGCGCTGGCTGCGCGCCGCGGGCCTCGACGTGACCTACGTGCGTAACATTACCGATATCGACGACAAGATCATCAAGCGCGCGGCCGAGAACCAGGAGCCGATGGAGGCGCTGACCGCGCGCTTCATCGCGGCGATGAACGAGGACGCCGCAAAGCTCGGCGTCATCAAGCCCGATTTCGAGCCCCGCGCGACGGAGTACATCCCGCAGATGCTGGAAATCATCGGCCTGCTGGAACAAAAGGGGCTCGCCTACGCCGCGCCCGACGGCGACGTCAATTTTTCGGTGCGCAATTTTCCGGGCTACGGCAAGCTGTCCGGCAAATCGCTCGACGACCTCAATGCGGGCGAGCGCGTCGAGATCACGCAGGCCAAGCACGATCCGCTCGATTTCGTGCTGTGGAAGCATTCCAAGCCGGGCGAGCCCGCGTGGCCGAGCCCGTGGGGCGCGGGGCGTCCCGGCTGGCACATCGAGTGCTCGGCAATGTCGAGCGCGCTGCTCGGCAGGCATTTCGACATCCACGGCGGCGGCCAGGACCTGCAGTTTCCGCATCACGAGAACGAGATTGCACAATCCGAGGGCGCATTCAACGAAAATGAGGGCAATCCGTTCGTCAATTACTGGCTGCACAACGGTTTCGTGCGCGTCGACGAAGAGAAAATGTCGAAGTCACTCGGCAACTTCTTCACGGTGCGCGAGATTCTCGCCAAGTACGATGCCGAAGTGGTGCGGTTTTTCATCCTGCGCGCGCACTACCGCAGCCCGCTCAATTATTCGGACCATCATCTCGACGACGCGCGCCAGGCGCTCAATCGGCTGTATACCGCGCTCAAGGCGCATGAGGTGGAGGCGGGCGCGGTCGATTGGAGCAACCCGGCCGCCGCGCGCTTTCGCGAGGTGATGAATGACGACTTCAATACGCCGGAAGCGGTAGCGATCCTGTTCGAACTCGCGGCCGAGGTGAATCGCAGCCAGTCGCGCGATGCCGCAGTCCTGGTGAAATCGCTGGCGGCTTTGCTCGGTCTCCTGCAGCGCAAGCCGGCTGAATTCCTGCAGGGCGCGCCGGGCAGCGATGAGTGGACGCCGCAACGCATCCAGGCTGACATCGACGCGCGCGCGGCGGCGAAGAAGGCCAAAAATTACGCCGAGGCCGATCGCATTCGCAAAAATCTGCTGGATTCCGGTATCGTGCTCGAAGACTCCCCCGCAGGCACGATCTGGCGTCGTAGTTAGGTAAAACGCGAAGCACATTGTTAAAGTAGCGCAGGCGACCTCGCCTGCTATTTCGATGTCAGCAGGCGAGTCGCCTGCGCTACGCCCCGGAGCAAGTCCCCATGGGGACAACGCCGATCGTGTAAAGTATGCTCCATTACCGCACGCCGGGAATCGGATCGACC
>JANNPG010000583.1:0-3727 GCA_031399805.1 Betaproteobacteria bacterium
GAGCTGGAAGAACGAAAAGAAATGCGCCAGCGTCAGCGAGCCGTCGCTGTTGGTGAAGGCCACGTACGTCACGGTGATGACCGGTATCACCAAAGCAAGCAGCACTCAAAACGGGTTAACCCGGCAATGACGAACCGCATCACGCCCGCCCATGCCGCGATTGCGCTCGCAATCGCCATCTTCCTGCTGCTATTTTTGGTGATACCGGTCATCACCGTGACGTACGTGGCCTTCACCAACAGCGACGGCTCGCTGACGCTGGCGCATTTCTTTTCGTTCTTCCAGCTCACGCTGATGCGCGAGTCGTTCTACAACAGCCTGTATGTCGGCGGCATGAGCGTGCTCCTGTCCTCCATCATTTCGCTGCCGCTCGCCTATTTCACGATGCGTTTCCAGTTCCGCGGCAGCGTGCTGATCCAGACGCTCGGCGTGCTGCCGCTCATCATGCCGCCCTTTGTCGGCGCCGCCGCCATGCAACTGCTGTTTGGCCGCAGCGGTTCGGTCAATCTGCTCCTCAACGAGTACTTCGGCTTCAGCATCCCGTTCATGGAGGGGCTGAACGGCGTAATTTTCGTCGAGGCGCTGCACTACTTCCCGTTCATTCTGCTCAACCTGACCGTCGCGCTCGCCAACATCGACAGCGCGATGGAAGAGTCGGCGCAGAATCTCGGCGCGAGCGGTTTGCGCCTGTTCCGGCGTATCGTGTTTCCGCTCGCCATGCCCGGCTACCTGGCCGGCGCCGCGCTCGTCTTTCTCAAGGTTTTCGACGACGTCGGCACGCCATTGGTGCTGAATGTAACGAACATACTGGCTGCCCAGGCGTATTTCCGCATCACGACGATCGGCATCGACGACCCGATCGGCTACGTCGCGAGCGTAATCATGGTGATCGCGTCGCTCGTAGCACTTTGGGGCTCGACGTGGCTCATGCGCGGCAAGGACTATGCGACGCTGCAACGCGGGGGCTCGAGCCTCGCCAAGCGCAGGCTGAAGCCGTGGCAGGCGGTGATCGCCTACGGCTGGATCGGGCTGGTGCTGCTGGTGGTCCTGTCGCCGCACCTGGGCATTCTGCTGCTGTCGTTCTCCAGGGTCTGGAGTTATTCGATAGTGCCCGACGTCTATACGCTCGACAATTATGTGACCGTGTTCCGCGACTCCAGCGGCATGATGGCAAACACGCTCCTCTACTGCGGCATCGCCGCCACGCTCGACGTCATCATCGGCACCGCGATCGCCTACCTGATCCTGCGCACCAAACTTCCCGGCCGCCAGTGGCTCGACTTCGCGGCGAGTGCCGCCATCGCGATCCCCGGCGTGGTTCTCGGCATCGGCTACCTGCGCACGTTCCGCGATTTTCAGTTACCGTTCACCGACGAGCCGTTCACCGCGTTCTGGCTCATCATCGCGATCGCTTACACCATACGGCGCCTGCCCTACGCGCTGCGCTCGTGCATGGCGGCGCTGCAGCAGATGCATGTCTCGCTGGAAGAGGCCGCCGAGAATCTCGGCGCCAACAAGAACCGCACCATCTATCGCGTCGTCGTGCCGCTGATGGCGGGCGGCATCCTCGCCGGCTTCGTGACGAGCTTTCTCACCGCCGCGGTGGAGTTGTCGGCGACCCTCATGCTGGTCACCGCGCAGAGCGACGCGCCGATGTCGTACGGAATTTATCTCTATATGCAAAGCATCGCCGGCCGCGGGCCGGGCGCGGCACTCGGCGTGATCGCGGTTGTGCTCGTCGGCCTCGGTACCTATTTTTCCAACCGCCTGATCCGCAGCCGCGCTGCCGGCCACGAAACCCAGATCCTGAAAACCGGGGTGTGACCATGCAAGCCAAAGAGAAAGTTCGGGTCGATATCGAGCATGTCAGTCTCGCGTTCGGCGCAACCCAGGTGCTGCGCGACATCAGCCTCAGCATAGCGCCGGGCGAGTTTTTCGCGCTGCTCGGGCCGTCCGGCTGCGGCAAGTCCACCCTCTTGCGGTTAATCGCCGGCTTCAACCAGGCGCAGGCCGGCCACGTGCTGATCGATGGCGCGGACATTACGCGCATACCGCCCTGGCAGCGCGACATCGGCATGGTGTTCCAGAACTATGCGCTGTGGCCGCACATGACGGTCGCGCAGAACGTGGCGTTCGGGCTGGAGGAACGCAGGCTGCCGCGCGACGTGGTCGCGCGCAAAACCGCCGCCGCGCTCGAACTCGTGGGATTGCAGGACTTCGGCAAACGCCGCCCAAACCAGCTTTCGGGCGGCCAGCAGCAGCGTGTGGCGGTCGCGCGTACCATCGCGATCGAGCCCAAAGTGCTGCTGCTCGACGAGCCGCTGTCAAATCTTGACGCCCAGTTGAGGGTGCACATGCGCACGGAACTGCTCGCGCTGCAGCGCACCCTCGGCATCACGACGATTTTCGTGACACACGACCAGGAAGAAGCACTGTCGATTTCAGACCGGGTTGCCGTGCTCGACCGCGGCGTCATTCAGCAGGTCGGCACGCCGATGGATCTCTTCGACCGCCCGCTTAACCGCTTTATCGCGAGCTTCGTCGGCACCATCAACCTGCTGCGCGGCAAAGTCGAGAAGACCGCCGGCGGCGTGGTGTTCGACTCGCCATTACTCGGTAGAGTAAGCCTCACTACCGACACGCCGATCACGGGCGACGCCGAAATCGCGTTCCGTCCGCATATGCTGAGCCTCGCGGCGCCGGGCAGCGCGGCGACACCGGGCAAGGTGTGGGTCGAAGGTAAAGTCGTGCACCGCGAATTTCTCGGCGAATTCATCCGTTACCGCATCGACGTGCAAGGCACCGGCATCGTCGCCGATCAGCCGCATTACGGCGGCAATGTCGAATTCGTTCCCGGCAGCCCGGTCAGGGTCGGCATCGAACCGGCGCAATTGAGGCTGTTGCCGGGATAGTTGGATTGGCGTCGTTCATGGGGGCGGTGCTACCATAAGCGGTCGGCACAATTCATCGCGGAGGATGTCATGGGCGCCATACTGAAAGAAATCGAAGAGCAGGCATTGCGATTGACACCCAAAGAGCGCAGTGAGTTGGCCCATCGTCTGATCGTCAGCCTGGACGGCGAACCGACCGAATCACCGGAAGCCATCGCAAAAGCCTGGGACGAAGAAATTGCGCGCCGCGTAGCGGATATGGAAGCAGGTCGGACGAAATGGATCGCTGCCGAAGAAGTGTTCAAGGAAATTGATGCCATCATCGCCGGGCACGGACGTTGAACGTCACGTTCGCGGACGAAGCCCATCAGGAATTCGCCGAGGCCGCCCGCTGGTACAGGAATGAGGGCGGCAGCTTTCGCGCCGCCGACTTCAAAAATGCCGTACGACAATCGGTAAACCTGCTGGTCGCTCATCCGACGATGGGCACTCCCTCGCCTGACAATACGCGCCGCATCGTCGTCCATCGCTATCCATACGCGATTGTTTATCGCGCGGATATCGACGTGGTTAGAATTCTTGCAGTCGCGCACCAGAGTCGCCGGCCGGGGTATTGGCGAGGAAGGCAGTAGAGCAGATGTCCGCATATGCGCGTGGGTGTAACGCCGGCTAACATGCACGCATTGTTTACCGAACTTCTTAATCCTCGAACGAGCGCGGCGCCGGCATCGTCGCCGACCAGGCGCATCACGGCGGCAACGTCGAATTCGTTCCCGGCAGCCCGGTCAGGGTCGGCATCGAACCGGCGCAGGTGAGGCTGCTGGCGGTGTAGGTGT
>JANNPG010000590.1:0-5389 GCA_031399805.1 Betaproteobacteria bacterium
GAGAACCCCAAGAAATCAAAGCTTGCTTGCGTAGCGTCCACGACCTGCGTCTTGGCCTCGTTGAGGTTGGGCCCCAATCGCGCCAGTACGCGGCGCACCACGTTCAGCGGTTCTTCCACCCCCCGCCGGCACAGCACCACAAAGTCGTCCGCGTAACGCACCAAGTGCGCTTGCAGTTTGCCACTGAGGTGATGCCGCTGCCATATCCGATCCAGCAGGTGCAGGTAGTCACGGGTAAATAGGGTCACACGGGTAAACGGGTAAACGGGTAAATAGGGTCAGGTCTATTATGGTAAATAGGGTCAGGTCTATTTTCGTAGCATCAAACGAATGCTACAACGCTAGACCTGATAATCATCTAGCCGCCCTCCCTCCGGCGCGAGCCGGAGTGGGTAAAGTAAAGGTGCGAACCAACTTTATCCCTGGAGGGCGACATGAAGTATTGTGGCATAGACCTGCACAGCAACAATAGTGTCGTGATGATTACGGACGAGGCGGATCACGTGGTGTATTCGAAGCGAATGCCGAACGATCTGTCGCAGATACCCGCGGCGCTGGCGGTGCATCGCGCGGAGTTGTCCGGCGTGGTGGTTGAATCGACGTTCAATTGGTACTGGCTGGTTGACGGTCTGCAGGAGGCGGGATACCGCGTTCATCTGGCCAACACCACAGCGAACAAACAGTACGATGGACTCAAGCACCGCGGCGATGAGTCGGATGCGCACCAGCTCGCGCGCCTGTTGCGGCTGGGACTGCTACCGCAAGGCCACATCATGCCCAAGGCGGCACGCGCGGTGCGCGATCTGGCCCGCAAGCGCATGCAGTTGGTTCAGCAGCGCACGTCGCAGATTTTGAGCATCGAGAGCAGCCTGTCACGTCACACCGGTGCACGCATGAGCAGCAATAACATCAAGTGTCTGCAGGAAACGGATCTGACCGACCTGCGGCTGGGTGACATGCAGACGTTGGGACTCAAAGCCCATGTGGCCGTGATGCGAGCGTTGCAAGCGCAAATCGACAGCCTTGAAACGGTCCTCGCCAAACACTGCCGTACTGAGCCAGGCTATCGGTTGCTCAAAACCGTAGACGGGATCGGCGAGATATTGGCCACCGTCATTCTGCTGGAGACAGGCGACATCGGGCGCTTCGCGGACGCCGGCAATTACGCCTCATATTGCCGTTGTGTTGGCAGCGCGCATGTCTCCAACGGCAAGAAGAAGGGCGAGGGCAACATCAAGAACGGCAATCGTTACCTCGCGTGGGCGTTCGTCGAGGCGGCGAACTTCGCGGTGCGTTACTGCGAGGCGGCGCGACGGTTTTATCAGAAGAAGAAGGCCAAACGAAACAGCACGGTGGCGATCAAGGCAGTGGCGCACAAGTTGGCGCGTGCGTGCTACCACATGCTCAAGAGCAACACGGTGTTTTCTGTTGAAAGGTGCTTTGCGTGAGATTGGCAACGGCCGGCGAGCCAGTATCGGGGTTGGGCATTGAACCACCAGACCTGATTGGACGCCGCGCCGACTGCCAACGACAGGAGTCTTGCAGGAAATGAATCGCCCGGATTGTGAGCCACATGGGGTTGGAGCCGCATCGCGGCAACCAGAGATCTGCCCGAACGATTGGACGCAAGACGGTACCGAGATGCTTCTGGGGCAGCGTTGCTGCCAGGGCGGAGAGGGTAGTAATATTTCCGCTTGATCCTGATGGGTGACTGGTGCGATTCACGCAACCACACAACGAGGCAAAGGATGCGATGCGGGCTTGCA
Source organism: Betaproteobacteria bacterium (assembly GCA_031399805.1). Classification (GTDB taxonomy): domain Bacteria; phylum Pseudomonadota; class Gammaproteobacteria; order Burkholderiales; family SG8-41; genus PALSA-1004. The sequence continues at coordinate 1,767 of JANNPG010000590.1, forward strand.
AAGAAGTGGCGCTGGCAAAGCAGCAAGTTGGTGCGATATGAACATCGCGGTTATTGCGAGTATTTTGTTCGAACTCTTTACACGGGGCGGCTAATGGGTGACCCCGGAACCACGTCGACGATACCCCGCATCAGGCGCTGAGCTTTCTCCTCGATACCGCAAGCCCGATCAAGCCGCCTGCGAGCAACAGCAGGGTGGCCGGTTCGGGGACCAATGTCATGCGCGTCGAGCCGTCGGAATTAATCCAGTTTAGTCCGCCGTCGATGCTGAGTTCGGTGAACACGTCGAAGAAGCTGGCAATCTGGAACTGCCCGCCACCGATGTCGCGGATCGCCAACAGCCCGGTGGAAGCCTCGTCAGGATCTTCGCGAATGAGCACGGTGGGGGGTAGGTTGCCGCCACTGACGTCGAGTTGGAGGAGCTCGGTGTCGAAAAACCGGTCGGCCCCGGCCGGACATGGTTGCGGATCACAGTGGTTGAACGTTACCTTGACTTGGGTGAGGGCATTTCCTACGACGGGTAAGCCAAAGTTGCCCGCGATGATGGAGTTGAAAAAATGGATCGTGAAGGCACCCGGTGTCGAAGGGGGAGGTGGGATGCCATTACCCACAAACTCCCTGTGCACGGGTTCCGTGAGAAGAAAAGCGCCGTTCCCCCAACTGTGGAACTGCCCTTCGTACTGGCCTACTTCCCCCGGCGGCAGGAAATCCGACGAGAAGGGACCCACAAACAGTGGGTTCAGGAAAGGGCTGGCCTGCACGGCCGGAGTGCAAAGGAGCCCTGCTCCGATAACAAACATGGCTCCTTTAAATAGGTTCCTTGTCTTCATTTTGTTTCTCCTCGTAAGCTCGCCAAGTGGTCAGGCCTTTACTTTATAGCCCACTGCTATTCGATAGTTTTGTGGCGTAGGCTTCATAGAAAACGGCGCCTCCAAGCTGACCGGGGTCCCAAGGACCTCCGTTGCAGTCGCAGCAGCCCGGATCTTCATCGTCGGCCTCCCCACAAACGACTCCGGCCGGGCACGTTCCCACGCCTGGCCATCAGGGTTATACTAAAAACCGATGTGATCTATGTCCTTGACATATTTTCCAAGCATTAACTATGCCAGAGCCGCCGCAATACCCGATGCGACAGAACCGCTGCCGCATGTCCCCGGTTCCGCAGCGGGTGCTCAAGCGAGATTGACGCAAGGCACAAACTCACCCTCAGCAGCGCGAAGTCAGTCCGGGAGTTGATCCACGCCTCGGTCAGGGCGTCGTGCGAGCAGCGTTTTCTGCACCGGTTGCACTGTGCGTGCTGCTGATCGCCGAGGGCCGCAGTTGTTACGAGGTCGCGCGGTGGTTCGGCGGTGACCCGCGCACGATCGAGCGCTGGGTGCACGCGCTGGAACTGCACGGCATAGAGGGATTGCGCGAGCACCATGCGGGCGGGCGCCCCGCGAAGCTCGCCGCCGAGCAGGCGCAGCGCCTCGCGCTCGACTTGCAGAAGCCGCCTCGCGTCTCCGCGAATGGAGCGGAAAGCTCCTGACACAGCACTTGGACGGCTGCTACGGGATCAAGTTGAGCGCACGCCAGTGCCAGCGGATGCTGCACCGGCTGGCTCAAGCCGGATCCGCCGGACGAGCTTGAGCGCGCCTAGCTTGCGGCAGTCGTTTTGACGCCAACCGGAGCGGGCGTGCCAGTAATTGTTTACTCACTCGGCTTCCAGGCGCCGAGTATAAAATTTTCCGACAGATTTTCCCCACCGAGCCCCGGTGTACGACCCTTGCGGCCCGGTCACAGAACAAGTTTTCGCCTGTATTCAACCGCATAACTCGATTCGCCCGCGTGTAAAGCTTTTCGACACCGGTTCGTCCGCCATCTGGTTATACTCCGGGTATGAAAATGGCGATTTCGATCCCCGGCGAATAGCAAATTTAAACCTCCTTTTTCGCTGCCAAGAACTCTATCCCGTCACCAGCGGGTAGTCATACGCACGAGTCTTTGGTGAAAATTCCCCACTCGCGATGACCATTCGAACCCTTCATCGGCCCGAGCAGGTTCACTCCGACGCAGTTTGACCGCTTCGCGCAAGCGCGGGCCGAGCGGGATGGTCAGGCCCATTGCAGAACCGCTCTTGTCTTGCGGATCAGGCCGCCTGGAACAGCGCCAGCGGCCGCGCCGGTGAGCGCGGCGGCGCGCGCGCAGTATGTCGGTACTATTTACACTTCTACTTGCCGATAGAGATAGAAAAAAAGTACGGCCGCCCTTTCAACAAGTTATGCATCTTGCATGAATCTTGCATCGATCTTCACACTTTTCGCTAACACTCGGGGGAGTCTTGCCATGCGATCACTTTCAAGCTGGTTCATCGTGAAACGCTGGGTGCTGTTCCTGGTTCTCGGTCTGGCTTCGTCCGGCGCCAACGCTACGGTCATCCACCTTAAGGCGTTCCTGGACGGCGCTCAGGAAGTGCCTCAGGTCGGGCAGGCTGCCGCCGGTGGCAGCGGCTTCGCGTTCATGTTATTCGACGATGTTACCAACATTTTAAGCTGGACCATTTCGTATTCGCTCAACACCGGACCGGCGAGTGCTGCGCATTTCCACGGGAAAACCCTTCAAGCCGATGCGTCGGGACCGGGGCTCGCCTCGCCGGTGCGGATCACAATACCGGGCATCGCCGGAACCAGTTCCGGCACCGTGATAGGTTCGTTCGACTTGGACGCCCTTGTAAACGCGGCGGATAACGAGGGCAACCTGCTCGCGGGGCTGTGGTACATCAACATCCACACGCCGGGAACACCGCCCACCGGCTTCCCGAGCGGCGAGATTCGCGGTCAAGTCGTGGTTCCCGAGCCCGCGAGCCTCGCGTTGCTCGCGCTGGGACTGCTGGGAATTGCAGGCATGCGGCGGCGCTCGACGTAAGCCCGCGGAGCGAATCGGGGAAAACCCGCCGAGTCAGGCGGGTTCTTTTTGGTCTTGACGTAAGGCGTACCTACGCGGGCGAGTAGCGGGTCCGCCTTATCAGGTCACGCCCGATCGGTCACGATTTATCGGTCACGCTCCTTCCCGTGAGTTTGAGGTACTTCGCGTAGAGCTGCTCTTTCGTCTCCACGTAGCTGGGGTCGAGCGGGATGCAGTTGACCGGGCACACCTTCACGCACTGCGGATCGGGGAAGTGGCCGATGCATTCGGTGCACTTCGCGGGATCGATGACGTAGATCTCCTCGCCCTGCGAGATCGCTTCGTTCGGGCACTCCGGCGCGCACACGTCGCAGTTGATGCATTCGTCGGTGATGATCAGCGCCATGGTTGGCCGTCGTTCGCTATCAGCTGTCAGCTCTCAGCCGTCAGCCCGACTATTTCCCCCCCAGCTGCTTGATCTTCGCCGCGAGCTGCTGCGCCACGGAAGCAGGGACGAACTTGGACACGTCTCCGCCCATGGTCGAGATCTCGCGCACGATCGTGGCCGAAACGAACATGTACTGCTCGCCCGGCGTGAGAAACAGCGTTTCCACGTCCGGGTACATGCCGCGGTTCATGCCCGCGAGCTGAAACTCGTATTCGAAGTCGGACACCGCGCGCAGCCCCCGGATCACGACGCGCGCTTCGTGCTGCTGCACGAACTTCATCAGCAGGCCCGAG
>JANNPG010000611.1:0-4236 GCA_031399805.1 Betaproteobacteria bacterium
GCGCATTGGGTGATGTCGCGCGACGTGCTCGTCTTCATGATTCCGTCGATCGACAAGGATGGCATCATCCACCGCAGCAATATCCGCCTCGCCGACTATGTGAAACATCTGGATGGGCTGGTGTTGCAGGGCGGGGCGGACCTCGCGCCCGAAACCTACGGCGAGGAAGCGGCGAAGCCTGAATGGGCGGGCGACCGCGTGCGCGATATTTACGAAATGGAATTGCTGCATGAATTCATCGAGGCCGACAAGCCGGTGCTCGGCGTGTGCCGCGGCGCGCAACTGATCAACGTCGCTTTCGGCGGCACGCTTCATCAGGACATCAACAGCCAGTTGCCGGGCAGCCTCGGGCACCGCGCGGCGAACGCGTATGAACAGAATTTCCACGCCATCAGCATCGAACCCGAATCCGGGCTCGCGCGCCTTTATCCGGGCGCGCGCACCGGCAAGGTTAACTCCATTCACCACCAGTCGATCAAGACCCTCGGCCGCGATCTCGTCGTCGAGGCGTATGCCGAGCCCGACCGCGTGATCGAGGCGATACGCGGGCAGGGGCGCGGCTACGTGTTCGGCGTGCAGTGGCATCCGGAATTTCTGCAACCGTCCGACCGGACGGTGCTCGATCCGTCGCCGATGCTCGAAGAATTTCTGACCGCCGTGCGCAAACGAACCTGAGCGCCTGACCACAAGCGAGATTATCCCTATGCTCAAAATATTGAATCCAGCCACCGGCGCGCTGGTCGCAAAAGTGGCGAGCGATACCGCAACGAGCGTGCGTGAGAAGTATCGGCGGGCGCGCGCCGCGCAGCCCGCGTGGGCGCAGGTGCCGTCGATCCAGCGCATCGATGCGATGACGCGCTTTCGCGAACAAATTCGCGCGCGGCGCGAAGAACTCGCGAAAATCCTCACCAGCGAGGTCGGCAAGCCGATCGCCCAATCGCGCAGCGAATTGAACGGCGTGCTCGCACGCATTGATTTTTTCATCAACAATGCGTCGCGGGTGTTGAAGGAGGAGGTCGTGTTCGCCGACCGCGGCGAGAAACTCGAGGAAAAGATCACCTTCGAGCCGCTGGGCGTGGTCGCCAACATCTCGGCGTGGAATTATCCGTATTTCGTCGGCGCCAACGTGTTCGTGCCGGCGCTGCTGACCGGCAATGCCGTGCTCTATAAACCGTCGGAGTTCGCGACACTGAGCGGATTGGAGATTGCGAAAATGCTGCACGCGTCCGGCGTCCCGCATGACGTGTTCGTGCCGGTGATTGGCGGCGGCAAGGCCGGGGCGATGCTGGCGAAGCAGCCGGTCGACGGGATTTTCTTCACCGGCTCGTACGCGACGGGCGGCAAGATCGCGGCGGCGGCCGGCAAGCGCATGATCAAGGTGCAACTCGAACTGGGCGGAAAAGACCCGATTTACATATGCGAAGACGCCGACGTGCAGGCCGCCGCCGCGGCGGTGGCGGACGGCGCGTTTTACAACACCGGCCAGAGCTGCTGCGCGGTCGAGCGCATTTACGTGCACGCAAGCATCTACGCCGATTTTGTCGAGGCGTTTGTCGCGACCGTGCGCGGGTTCAAGACCGGCGACCCGCGCGACGAGACGACTTATATCGGGCCGCTGACGCGCAAGGCGCAACTCGCGGTGTTAAAGCGCCAGGTCGCGGACGCCCTCAAACAAGGCGCGCAGCTGCTGACGGGCGGCAAGCCGCTCAAACGCAGAGGCCATTATTTCGCGCCGGCCGTGTTGAGCGACGTCAATCACAAAATGCAAGTCATGCGCGAGGAGAGCTTCGGGCCGGTCATCGGCATCCAGAAAGTGAAGGATGACGGCGAAGCAACACGGCTCATGAACGACACCGACTACGGGCTCACCGCCGGCGTTTACACGCCGGATCGCAAGCGCGCTGAAGCGATACTCGCGCAGATCAAATCCGGGTCGGTCTACTGGAACTGCTGCGACCGCGTGAGCCCGCGCCTGCCGTGGTCGGGCACAGGCCACTCGGGTATCGGCTTGACGCTATCGACCTACGGCATACAGACCTTCATGCGGCCGAAAGCCTGGCATCTGCGTTCTGTCTGAGATAGCGTAATGCGGTGCGGTCAGAGCGGGCGGCCGGCGCGCGGCTTGCGCAGCCGGACTATCGTTTCGTTAACTGGAGCAAATCATGGAATTACTGACTGACCCGCAGGCGTGGATAGCACTCGCAACGCTGACCGCGCTTGAAATTGTTCTAGGCGTCGACAACATCATTTTTATCTCGATCCTGGTCGGCAGGCTGCCCGCGCACCAGCGCGACCGGGCGCGCCTGATCGGGCTGGGCCTGGCCATGGGGATGCGCATCCTGCTGTTGCTGTCATTGGCGTGGATCATGACGCTGACGGAACCGCTGTTTACGGTGAGCTCTTTTGAGGTTTCCGGACGCGATATTATTCTGATAGGCGGCGGTTTGTTCCTGTTGTGGAAAAGCGTCCACGAGATACACAATTCGCTGGAAGGCGTCGAGGAGGGTCACCACACAGCGGTGCGGGCGGGCTTTGGCGCGGTCCTGATTCAGATCGCGATCATCGACATCGTGTTTTCGCTCGACTCGGTGATCACCGCGGTCGGCATGGTGGACGAAGTGCCGGTGATGGTGGCTGCGATCGTTATCGCGGTGCTGGTTATGATGTTCGCCGCCAAGTCGATCGGCGACTTCGTCGACCGCCACCCGACGATCAAGATGCTGGCACTTTCATTCCTGATCATGGTTGGCATGGCGCTGGTTGCGGAGGGCTTCGGCTACCACGTGCCAAAGGGCTACATCTACTTTGCGATGGCGTTCTCGGTCGCGGTGGAAATGCTCAATCTCAGAATGCGCAAGCGCATGGGGCCGGTCAGGCTGCGCAAGAGCCTGAGCGAATGACCAGCCATGACGGGCGGCGCGGGTAGCGACGGCCGTTAGCGCCATGGACGACCGCGGAATCGCTGACCTGCGGCGCGCCGCGTGCCGGTTCGACGAGGCGGCGCATGTGCCGCTCTTATGTGAAGGCGCCCGCATCGGCTGGCTGCGCAAGGCGCATGCGCAGCGCCTGATGGCATGGCCGGAGATTTTCAGGCGCGATGCGCGCGGCGTGCGCATCACCGAAACACTTCCGAGCGCCGCGGCGCGTACCGATGCGCTCGACGGTGTCGTCCATGTGTTGCATGCAGAGGGCGCCATCACCGGCTGGCGCGACGAGCGTTATGCGGTCGTCACCGCTTTCGATGCGCCGCCGCTGTTTCATATCGAGCGCGCCGCCGCGCGCTTCCTCGGCACCACCACCTACGCCGCGCACGCGAACGGCTATTGCGGCGCAGGCGCTGATTGCGAAATGTGGATCCCGCGGCGCGCGGCAACCAAGCCGATCGATCCCGGCATGCTCGACAACCTGATCGGCGGCGGCATGTCTGCGGGGATACCGCCGCTGCAAACGATTGTTCGCGAAGCGCGCGAGGAGGCGGGCATACCCGAGAACCTGGCCCGCAACGCCATCGCCGCCGGCACGATCGAGCTACTGCGCGAAGTGCCGGAAGGCGTGCAGTCGGAGCAGATATTCGTTTTCGAACTCGAACTGTCGCGCGACTTTCAGCCGCATAACGAAGACGGCGAAGTCGCCGAATTCCGGCGCGTGCCGGTTTCGGAAGTCATCGCGATGCTGCGCGGCGGCGCGAATTTTACGCTCGACGCAAGCCTGGTGATGATGCGCTTTCTCGAACGGCGGTGACGGCCTAGCGCGACCGGGCGGCTTTCGCGAATTCGAGCGAGGCCTGAAACAGATCGAGGTCCTTCTCAAACTCGGCCGCATCAGTGCGGTTGATCTTTATCCATTCCCGCGAACTTGCGATGCCGCCGGGCTAGAACGGCACGATGTTGTCCCTTGAAAACTGAAGTTCGGTCGCGGTGGCAACGGACAGGCGCAGTCCGACGCCGTTGCCGCTGATGCGGGCGAACATCTTGTCGGCTACGAAGTAGGCGTCAAGGCCGTTGATTTTTCTCGCGCTCCCACCCGGGAGTTTGAGCAGCAGGGCGTCGATCTGCGCCTTGCGGCTGGAGTCGGGGCTATCCGTATTCAAGGGGTATCTCATACGATGCTAGTATCGTAGCATGACTCGTAGATCACGCCAGATCATATGCTACGATGATAGACCTCGTATATTACCCAAGCCGGCGCAGAAAAGTGCCAGACTATTGGCGTTGCGCCGGCTGGGTTGCAGGACAT
>JANNPG010000615.1:0-2127 GCA_031399805.1 Betaproteobacteria bacterium
CCGCCGACGATCTCGGATAGCTCCTTGTTGATAGCGGCCTGGCGCGACTTGTTGAAAATCAGCGTCAATACGTCGATCACGTTCGCCGCGTTGTCCGATGCGGACTTCATCGCCACCATGCGCGCCGATTGCTCGGAAGCCATGTTCTCGGACAGCGCCTGAAAAATGATCGCTTCGATATAGCGCGTAAGCACCTGGTCGAGCACAGCCTTGGCTTCAGGCTCATAGAGGTAATCCCACGAACCTTCTGGTGAGCCGAGTCTCTCGCCCGAAAGCGGCAGCAGCTGTTCGGCGGTCGGCTCCTGTTTCATCGTGTTGATGAACTTCGTGTAGAAAATGACCACGCGGTCAAAACGATCCTGCGTGTAACCATCGAGCATCACCTTGATCGCGCCGATCAACTTGTCCATCTGCGGGCGATCGCCCAGCTGTGTCACGTGCGACACGACATTCGCGCCGAGACGCTGCATGAAGCCCAGGCCCTTGTTGCCGATGCAACACACTTCGAACGACTCGCCCTCGGCTTCCCATTCTTTCAGCATGTTCAGCGCAAGCCGTTGCACGTTGGTATTCAGGCCGCCGCACAAGCCTTTATCGGTTGTTATGATGATGATGCCGATTTTTTTTACCGTGTCGCGCGCAATCAGAAAAGGATGGCGGTATTCCGGATTTGCATGCGATATATGCGCGGCGACGTTGCGAATCTTCTCGCCGTACGGGCGCGCCGCGCGCATGCGCGCCTGCGCCTTCCGCATCTTGGAGGCGGCGACCATTTCCATGGCTTTGGTGATCTTGCGCGTGTTTTGCACGCTCTTGATCTTGGTTCTGATTTCCTTGCTGCCTGGCATATGCCTTGGTTCCGTCCTGTTTGCCGCCGCGCCCGCAGCCGGCGGCGTGTGCTGTTCGCCCGGATGCGTGCCGTTATTCCAGCGCCGTCAGGCGCCGGATTGACAATTAGTAACTGCCGTTTTTCTTCCAGTCGTCAATTGCCGACTTGAGCGCTTTTTCGTCGTCCGCGCTCAGGTCTTTCTTCGCCTCGATGGCATTCACCAGATCCGCATACTTGGATTTGCAGTGATCGCGCAACGAGCGCTCGGCGGCCAGCGCTTTTTGCACGTCGATGTCGTCAAAGTAGGCATTGTTCACCGCGAACAGCGTCAACGCCATCTCCCACACCGCGAGCGGCTGATATTGCGGCTGCTTCATGAGCTCGGTCACCATGCGTCCGCGCTCGAGCTGCTTGCGCGTCGCTTCGTCAAGATCGGAGGCGAATTGCGCGAACGCCGCAAGTTCGCGGTACTGGGCGAGCGAAAGACGCACGCCGGCGCCGACGTCCTTGCGCTTCATGATCTTGGTTTGGGCGGCGCCGCCGACGCGCGAGACGGAAATACCCGCGTTTATCGCGGGCCGGATGCCGGCGTTGAACAAATCGGTTTCGAGGAAAATCTGGCCGTCGGTAATCGAGATTACGTTGGTCGGCACAAACGCCGATACGTCGCCCGCCTGGGTTTCGATAACTGGCAGCGCGGTAAGCGAGCCGGTCTTGCCTTTGACCGCGCCCTTGGTGAAGCGCTCAACCCACGCCTCGGAAACCCGTGCCGCGCGTTCAAGCAGCCGGCTGTGCAGATAGAACACGTCGCCGGGATACGCCTCGCGGCCCGGCGGGCGGCGCAGCAGGAGCGAGATCTGGCGGTACGCCCACGCCTGCTTGGTGAGGTCGTCGTAGATGATGAGCGCGTCCTGGCCGCGGTCGCGGAAGTACTCGCCCATCGTGCAGCCGGAGTACGGCGCGTTGTACTGCAGCGCGGCCGATTCCGATGCGGTGGCGGCGACGACGATCGTGTAGTCCATCGCGCCGTACTCGGTGAGCTTGGACACGACATTCTTGATCGACGAGGCCTTCTGCCCGATCGCGACATACACGCAGATCAGGTCCTTGCCCTTCTGGTTGATGATCGTGTCGATCGCGACGGCCGTCTTGCCCGTCTGCCGGTCGCCGATGATGAGCTCGCGCTGGCCGCGGCCGATCGGCACCATCGAATCGATGGACTTCAGGCCGGTCTGCATCGGCTGGTCGACCGACTTGCGCGCAATCACGCCGGGGGCGATCTTCTCGATCGGCATCGA
>JANNPG010000626.1:0-3218 GCA_031399805.1 Betaproteobacteria bacterium
CTCGCGGCTGAAGATCACGTGCTCGTAGAGCAGGCGTTCGGCGAGTTTCTCGTCGCGCCTGGCCACCGCGTTGACGATCGCCTCATGGTCGCGTGTCGAAATCGGAATGTTCTCCGCGCTGCGCATCAGCGTTTCGCGCCGATACAGGTCGAGCTGCTTGACGATGCGCCGGTAATTCGCGATCAACGCCGAGTTCCCCGACGCTTCGGCGAGTAACTCGTGGAATTCGACGTTGAGCGGAAAATAGGCTGCGGCGTCGCGGCTGCGTCCGACGGCATGCATTTTTTTCACGACGGCGCGGATCTTCTCGACCTGTTCTGGCCGGATGCGCTTGGTGGCGAGCCGGCCGATCATCGCTTCCAGCGCGGCGCGCACCTCGTAGATCTCGTCGGCTTCCGCGAGCGATAGCTGGCGCACGAACACGCCGCGGTTTTTCTCGACCTGCACAAGTCCGGTTTGTTCGAGGCCGCGCAACGCCTCGCGCACCGGCCCGCGCGAGACGCCCAGCCGCACGGCCAGCGTGTTTTCGCTCAACTTGGCGCCGGCGCCGAGTTCGCCGCCGACGATCATGCGCTCGATTTCCTTCTGCACCAGCATGGTCAGCGACTGGCTTTGCAGGATTTCGAGCGCGGTGGGCGGATTTTTCGGCGGGTGCTGGATAGACATCGCTTGACATGGTATCGCCTTGTTTGTAGATTGTCTACAATCTGTAATCGATATGTCATGCAGCCGTCATGGTTCTGACATAGTATTTACGACCTCGGCGTTATCCGGTCCATGGTCGCGTCTTACCACACAGGGAGTCTCATATGAATAACGTATTCAAGGTCATGCTCGCGGCGGTGGTCTTCGCCGCTTACAGCGGCGTCGCATCCGCGCAGAAAACCCAGTTGCTCGTCTACACCGCGCTCGAAACCGATCAACTGAAGGCCTATTCCGACAGCTTCAACAAGAGCGAGCCCAACATTGAGTTGAAATGGGTGCGTGATTCCACCGGCGTCATCACCGCCAAGGTGCTCGCGGAGAAAGCCAACCCGCAGGCCGACGTGATCATGGGCGTCGCCGCCACCAGCATGATGGTGTTCGACCAGAACGGACTGCTGCTGCCGTATAAACCCAAGGGGTTCGAGAAACTCCTACGCAAGTACAGCGACCCCAAGGCGACGCCGGCGTGGGTCGGTATGGACGCGTGGGGCGCGACGGTTTGCTTCAACGTCGTCGAGGCTGCCAAGCGCGGCATTCCGCGGCCGGAAAGCTGGAAGGATCTGACCAAACCCGTTTACAAAGGCCAGGTCACCATGCCGGCGCCGCCCTCGTCAGGCACCGGGTTTCTCGACGTTTCCGCATGGCTGCAGATGTGGGGCGAGGCTGAAGGCTGGAAATACATGGATGCGCTGCACCAGAACATCGCGCAGTACACGCACTCCGGTTCCAAGCCGTGCCGCCAGTCGGGCGCCGGCGAATTCGTGGTCGGCATCTCGTTCGAGTATCGCGCGCAGCAGGTCAAGAAATCCGGTGCGCCGGTCATGCTGGTGTTCCCGAGTGAAGGATTGGGCTGGGACATCGAGGCCACGGGCATCGTCAAGACCACCAAAAAACTCGATGCGGCAAAGAAGTTGATGGACTGGATTGCGAGCCGCGAAGCGAACGAGCTGTATGCCGGCTGGTGGCAGGTTGTCGCGATGCCGGGCATCGCCAAGCCGCAACCCAACATTCCGGAAAATTACGAGCAGTTGCTGATCAAGAACGATTTTGCGTGGGCCGCCAAGAACCGCGACAAAATCCTCGCCGAATGGCAGAAGCGCTACGCCGCCAAGACCGAGAAGTAGACCGCTCTGAAACATCCGCTGGCGTCGCGGAACGTCCGGTCCCCGGCGCCGGTTTTTTAAGAGCGCCCAACATAATGAAATACGTGCGCGTTGCATGCAATCAGGCGCACTGACGCACCTTACGCCATGACCGACAACGGCACCGCCGCCTTACGCATCGAGCATATCGTCAAGAAATTCGGCGATTTCACGGCGTTGAACGACGTGAGCCTCGTCATCAACAAGGGCGAACTGGTGTGTTTCCTCGGTCCGTCGGGCTGCGGCAAGACCACCCTGCTCAGGATCATTGCCGGTCTCGAAGTGCAGACGAGCGGCGCGGTGATCCAGAACGGCCGCGACATCTCGCGGCTGCCGCCGAGGATGCGCGACTACGGCATCGTGTTTCAGTCGTACGCGCTTTTTCCCAACCTCACGACTTACGACAACGTCGCGTACGGCCTCGTCAATCGCCGGCTGCCGAAAACGGCCGTGCGCGCGCGCGTCGCCGAATTGCTGACTTTGATCGGACTCGCCGACAGCGGCGCGAAATATCCAGGCCAATTATCGGGCGGCCAGCAGCAGCGCGTGGCGCTTGCGCGCGCGTTGGCGACGTCGCCCGGACTGTTGCTGCTCGACGAACCGCTGTCCGCGCTCGATGCGCAGGTGCGCGTGCGGCTCAGAGGCGAAATCCGCCAGCTGCAACAGCGCCTCGGCGTCACCACCATACTCGTCACCCACGATCAGGAAGAAGCGCTGTCGATCGCCGACCGCGTGGTCGTCATGAATCAGGGCGCCATCGATCAGGTCGGCACGCCGCTGGAAATTTATCGCGAACCCGCCTCCCCGTTCGTAGCCGATTTCGTCGGCAAGACCAACGTGCTGCCGGCGATCGTGCGCGACGGCGCCGAACTTGAAATCGGCAAACTGCGGCTGCAGGCGAACGGTGCGTCGGTCAGGTTTGGGAGCGGCACGCCGGTTACGGTTTTTCTGCGCCCCGAAGATGTGGTGGTGAGCGGCGCCGGCGACAACCTGCCCGGATCGTTCGCCGGTCGCATCGAAAACATCGAGTTTCTCGGCGCGCTGTGCCGGCTCGGCATACGCATCGACGGCCTTGAATCGCAACTCGTCACGGCCGATTTTTCTCCGCGCGCTATGGCTGAATTCCGGATCGAACGCGGCCTGCCGGTACGCGTGAGCCTGCCCGGCGCGAGCATTCGCATTTTCGCTAAGAGTGCCTAACATAATGAGCGCGGTCCTCACGCCTTCCGCCATCCCGCCACGCGCGATCACCCAGCGCGTGCATTGGACCGAACGCATCGGGCACATGGTGCTGCTCGCGATGGGCGCTGCGCTTGGCATTACGCTGTTTGCGCCGATTTTCATGATCACGGCCAAAAGCGTCGAGGACAC
>JANNPG010000633.1:0-11539 GCA_031399805.1 Betaproteobacteria bacterium
GTCGGGCCCTTGCAGAACTTCCGCATGAGCGACAAGGATCGCTACGAACTGAAGATCGCCGGACTGCTGCACGATTGCGGCAAGGTGACCACCCCGGTCCACGTGGTCGACAAGGCGACAAAACTTCACACCATATATGACCGCATCAACCTCGTCGATACGCGTTTCGAAGTCATCAAGCGCGACGCGGAACTTGCGCTGCTTAAGGCCAGGCTCAAGGCGCTGGAGACGGGCGACAAAGAGGCACTGCATGACGCCCAACGCGATTTCGACCTGCAGATGCGCCAGATCATCGAGGATCGGGAATTCCTGCGTTCCTGCAATGTCGGCGGCGAGGCCATGAAACCGGAAGATCTGGAGCGGGTAAAGCAGACTTCAGCCAGGTACCGCTGGCGCGACGTCACGGGTAACGACGCGGAATTCCTGACGGCGGATGAAGTCGAGAATCTGACCATACGCGCGGGCACGTTGACCGCGGCCGAGCGCCAGATCATCAACCATCATATCGACGTTACGATCCAGATGCTTGAATCATTGCCATGGCCGAAGCATTTGAAGAATGTGCCCGAATACGCCGGCGGCCATCACGAGCGCATGGACGGCAAGGGCTACCCGCGCGGGCTCACACGCGAACAGATGTCGGTGCAGGCGCGCTGCATGGGGATTGCCGACATCTTCGAAGCGCTCACCGCCAGGGACCGGCCCTACAAGAAGGGCAAGACGTTGTCCGAGTCGCTGTCGATTCTCGGCAAGTTCAAGCTCGGCGGCCACATCGATCCCGACCTCTTCGATGTGTTCATGTGGGAAAAGGTTTACCAGAAGTACGCGGAGCAATGCATGGACCGTCACCAGATTGATGACGTGGATCTGTCCAAGGTCCCCGGCTATGTTCCCGCGCCGGCGTCTTAGCCCGTGCGGCCACGCGTCGCATCCCGCAAGCGGGAGCCCTGCTCCGCGTCTCGTCGCGCGCGACCTCCAAGCCGGTGTCTCAAATAAAGGGTTGGTCGCGTCGGTCGCCGGGCCCATCTTCGCCGTCGCATCCCGCAAGCGGGAGCCCTGCTCCGCGCTCAGATGTGCTACTTCCTCGTAATATAAACGATGAGGCCTTCGGTGGCGACTTCGACGAATTTCTCGCTGTAACCCATTTCCTGCAACTCCCAGCGGAAGGTATTGCCGAGCCGCGCTTTTTTGTAAACGCCGAGTTTGTGCTGGCGCTTGAATTCGATCGCCCGGCTAAAGGTGTCCTCGAGTATGCTCGTCAGCCGCTTCTGCGAAATTTTCCGCTCGCTGCCTTTATCGAGCGCCGGCGGATAACGCTTGGCGAGATCCTGTGCCAAGCCCGTGGCAAACGAATCCACATCCTTGCTCGAAACCGTACCGAATAAAGCCATGATCTTGCTCCGATGAAATAACTTTGTTAATTCCGGCTGCCGCCAAACAGGCGTTTCAACATTCCGGCGCCGAAGCCCGGTGCGGGAGGTTGCGCCTGGCCTTTGGGCTCGAACACGCGCACGTCGTAGAGCAGTATATCGCGCAAAACGTCGTGATCGCCAATCGGTTCGACACCGTGGAACGAACGGTCGTTTTTGATGAAGGCGAACAGCGAGTTCGGTTTGTATTCCATGGTCCGCACCTTGTGGAAAAGCTGGTGGGGGTAATGCGGGCCGCCGCGGCAGCGGAATGCCGGATCGCGCGGCACGTAAATCGACGTTCCGAGATGCTTCAAGGCTTCATCGTCGGGACAGTAGAACAGCATGGATAACAGGCGATGCGGGGCATCCGTGTGCGGGCCTATGCTGAAGTTGGTCAGGTCGCGCACGATCAGCGAATCGGCTTCGAAACCACACTTATATATGTCATCCCCGAATCGTTCTTTAACGTAGGGCTCGAACTTGTCGATCATCGCCGTCAGAAAGCGCTGCGTAATGAGCCAGCTCGCAAATTCAGTCCAGAAAGGACGGCGCTCTTCGGTGAGCTTGTCGATCTCGGACTGCGTGAATGGCATGATAAAGCGTTCTTGATAGGCGCCCTTGGGAACGCGGCCGGTGTCGGCGAGGCTGATCAGCGCTGACTGGTCAGGCCAGTTGGCGCGCAACTGAGCATAGAAATCATCGGGAAATATGTTTTCGACATAAATATGCGCGTACGGATACTCGCGCACCGGCGCATTGGCAATCTGGTACAGGACGTGTTCTTCAACGATGGAAGACATAGTTGCCGACGCCCCTGAACGCACCCTGTTTGCGAATATAGCGGTTCACCTGATCCGGCGAATAACTGAATCCCGCGTTCTCGAGTTGCGCAATCAGTGCCCGGTGTTCCGCGAGGTTTGTATTGATTTCGACCAGCACCGATTTTACCGCGGGATGGGCGAGTACGTTGCGGCAGCCCGCCAGCACCTTGTGTTCTATGCCATCGACGTCGATCTTGATGTGGTCGGGCATGGGGACGACACCGGCCGCCACGAGAGAGTCGAGCGTGGTGGCGATGCAACCCTGGGTTATGGCTGATGTGCGCGGTTCGAGCTTGTAGTCGAGTTCCGCGCCGTAAGTGTGAATCGAGCCACCGGCGACGAATTCACTCAAGTATAGCGGGGAAAAGCCACTTTCGTCCGAGAGCGCAGCACAATACCCGGTGACCTGCCGCGATAAATTGTTGCGCACGATGTTTTGATACAGGAGCGCGTAATTCTGCGATTCGGGCTCGAAGGCAAATACCCGTACTGCGCGGGTCATGGCCGCCCAGATCGTGTACATGCCGACATTGGCGCCGACATCGACCAGTACTTCCTGCGGCTTGAATCCCGCTATCCATTCAAGCGTATCCGGTTCCTTGTCAAAAAAGGAGTCGACGCGCCAGCGCGTCGCATGGTTCGGCGTTGCGTAAACGACCTCTATGTCGTTGTGGCGTATGCTGGCAGTGGCGGCAGAGGCATCGACCTGTACCGGTATCGGGTGCGCCGTCGCGACGGGCAACGGGTGGCGGCGGTTGCGCAGCGGCCACAATAGAACTCGGAAAATATTCACTCTTCGGCAGAAGTGGCGTAAGGTTGCTCAACAGGGGGCCCGCGAGAGGTGTGCGGGGCGAATGAGTGGCAAGACATTTTACTAGAAAAATTAAACGGTTAGATTATTATTCCCATTCGATCGCCGCGTCAATAGCAGGGCGCCTGCGCTACAATGTAAACGCAAACTCCATGCCAGTTCTCATGTTGTGATTCTAGCCAAGCTGCTGTCGCGTATCTGGACGCATGCCACCCGTGCCGTTGCCGCCCAATGCGACGCGGCCGACCCTCATCTGCAGCAGGGCTATCGACACCAGCAGGTGGGCGAGACAGCGGCGGCCGAACGCAGTTACCGTCACGCGCTCGAACGCGATCCCGACAATGCGCACGCGCATTATCTGCTTGGCGCGCTGCTGGGTGTGAGCGGCAAGCTTGACGAGGCCGCGCTGCATCTGGATCAGGCGCTCGCGCGTAAACCCGATTTCGCCGCCGCCCACGCCGCGCGCGGCAACGTATTCCTGTCGCGCGAGGAGCGGCAGTCGGCCACGGCGAGCTACGAACAGGCGCTGCGCTACGATCCCGCCAACGCCGCCGCCCATTTCAATCTGGGACTCATATTGCAGACCGCCGGCGCGCGCGATTCTGCGCTCGATCATTACGAACGTGCGTATGCATTGGCGCCTGACATCCCCGATCTCTTAAAAAACCTGACGCTGTCATTGATCGAGTTCGAGCGCCACGATGATGCGAAATCGCTGTTGCAGCGGGTGCTGGCGCAGACGCCGCGACATCTCGATGCGTTGATATGCCTGGGACTGGTGCTGCAGAAAATGCACCGCCCGCAAGAGGCGTTGCAATACTACGTGGCCGCGCGCGCGATCGACGGCGCGCACCCGGAACTCTTGAACAATCTCGGCATCGTGCTGCAGGATCTCGGGCGGCTGGATGAAGCGATTGCGAGCTACGATGCGGCCATCGCGCGCAAGCCCGATTTCGCGCTGGCCATCTGGCACCGGTCGCTTGCTTATTTGTTGCGCCATGATTTCGCGCGCGGCTGGCCGGATTACGAACTGCGCCTGATCAGTGTCGACCGGCCGCGGTGTCCGACCGAGTTCCCGCGCTGGGATGGTGGTGCGCTGGCCGGCAAACGAATTCTCGTCTACGCGGAGCAGGGTTTGGGCGATGAGATCATGTTTGCATCATGCCTGCCCGACGTGGTGGCGGCGAGCGCGCATTGTGTGATCGAATGTTCGGCGAAACTCGAGACACTTTTCCGGCGCTCGTTTCCGGCCGCCACCGTCTACACGGCGAACCCTGATAAATCGCGGCCGCGCAGCGGCCTCGACTCGGGCATCGACGTAGAAAGCCCGATTGGCAGTCTTCCCCTGCACCTGCGGTGCGCGCGCGCCGACTTTCCCCAACACCACGGTTATTTGCAGGCCGATCCGCACTTAACCGCCGGCTGGCGCACACGCCTCGCCGCGCTGGGGCCGGGCCTGAAGGTGGGCGTCTCGTGGCAGGGGGGCACGCATAAGTCGCGGCGGCCCGTGCGCTCCATGCCGCTTGCGCGGTTGCTGCCGATACTACAGTCGACAAACGCGCACTTTATCGATTTGCAGTACACCGACAGCGGTGTCGAACTCGCTGCGCTACGCGCGGCGACCGGAGTCGTCGTGCACAGCTGGGACGAGGTGCGAACCGACTACGAGCAGACGGCCGCGCTCGTGACCGCACTCGATCTCGTCATCAGCGTATGTACAGCGGTCATACACCTGGGCGGCGCACTTGGCAGGCCAGTGTGGGTGATGGCGCCATTCAGCCCGGAATGGCGCTACGGAATTGCTGGCGATGGGATGCCTTGGTATCCTTCGGTGCGCGTATTCCGGCAACCTGCTTATGGCGAATGGGACGCGGTTATCAACGATGTGGCGCAGTCCTTGCGTGAGATGACCTGATTTGGCGTGCCGCCACAGACGGTACGCCTCGCCTCCAGTCCGATGAATAACATACAAGGTAGCGCTCAATGATCAAGGTTTTTATCGGCTACGACCCGCGAGAGGCGGTCGCTTACAGCGTGCTTGCCCACAGCATACATGCGCGCGCGTCAGCGCCGGTGGCGATTACGCCGCTGATGTTGATCGAGCTTAAAGGCATACTGACGCGCGAGCGCCACCCGTTGCAGTCGACGGATTTTTCGTTTTCACGCTTTCTGACCCCGTTTCTGTCGGACTACGCGGGCTGGTCCGTGTTCATGGACTGCGACATGTTGATGCTCGAAGACATTGCCGGGCTCTACGCGCTGCGCGATGAGCGCTATGCGGTCATGGTGGTGAAGCACGATCACGTGCCCAAGGAAGCAAGGAAATTCCTGGATCAGCCGCAGACCGCGTACCAGAAGAAAAACTGGTCGAGTGTGATGTTGTTCAATAACGCCAGGTGCCGTGCGCTTACGCCGAATTACGTTAATACCGCGTCTGGCCTGGAAATTCATCAGTTCAAATGGTTGGCGAACGACGAGCTGATCGGTGAAATCCCGGCGCGCTGGAATCACCTCGTTGGCTACAATCCGCCGCGCCGGGACGCGGCGCTGGTGCATTACACCCTTGGCGGGCCGTACTTTGAAGAGTACCGCGATTGCGAATATGCGGACGAGTGGCGGCGCGAGCGGCAGGCAATGTTGAGTGTCGATCAACGCCAATGAGCGGGCGGCGCGAAAATTACGTCGCGGCGGGCCGCGTCGCATTTGACCGCACTTCATGCTGAGACAGTTCATCCGGCATTGGCGTTCGGTATTCGCCGGTCGCGGCGAAACTGTAATCGGCCCCGCCGCAGTGACGTCGCATGCAACCGCCTATCAGCCGTCAGCCTGGTTCGACACGGGGTGGCGGTTGCTCGCCGCCAATAAGCGGGAAGAGGTCGAGACGCTGTTGGCGGCGACCGCGTCCGCGTCGCGTGATCAGGCCGAATGCGAATGTTTACGCGCGGGACTGATGCTCTTGCGAGGTGAACCTCGCGCAGCCCGCGCGCATGCCGGAGCCGCGCTTGCCGCGCGTCCCGATTTTTCACCTGCTTACGTGCAGAGCGCACGCGCATTGCGCGTGTTGGGCCAGCATCAGGCGGCACTCGGCGGTTTTCAGCGGGCGACCGGGTTAACGCCTGACGACGCTCAGGCATGGGCTGAGCAGGCGGGAGAGCATCTCGCGCTGGACGAGCGCGAGGAAGCGCTGGAATGCTACGAATTTTCTCTTGCGCATGCGCCGGATTGCGCGGCCGCACGGCTGGGCCTCGCCCGCTTGCTGCGCGAGTCGGGTGACGGCGCCGCGGCGCTGGAGCATATTCGACACGCATTGCGCATTGCGCCACACGATGCGGCGAACCATTTTGAGTCCGCACTGGTTCATAGTCGCTGCGGCGATGTGCAGGGTGCGGTTGCCGCTTATCAGAGGGCGCTTGAACTCAAGCCCGATTACGCTGCCGCCTGCGCGAACCTGGGACTCATGTATTTGAGCCAACTCGGGGAACCGCACCGCGCGCAGCGGTATTTCGAGCGCGCGATCGAACTCGATCCGTCTTCCGTCGCGGCGCAGGCCAACCTCGGCCTTGCATTGGATGAGCAGGGGCGAATAGACGCGGCGCTCGCCCATTATGAGAAGCTGATCACCGCCTGGCCGGCGGAAAATGAATATCGCTGGAACCGGGGGCTCGCGTTGCTCGGCAGCGGCGACTACGCGCGCGGCTGGGAGGATTACGAAATGCGTAACGCGCGCACGACGGGTGCTGCGCCACGCGCATTTCCTTATCCGGTGTGGCAGGGCGGTGAGTTACGCCACGGTGCCGCCCTGCTGGTTTACGGCGAGCAGGGGTTGGGCGATGAGATCATGTTTGCGTCGTGCGTGCCGGATTTGCTGGCGCGCGGGATAAATTGCGTGATCGAGTGCGACGCGCGGCTGGCCGGACTGTTCGCGCGCTCTTTTCCTGCCGCACGCGTGCACGGCGCCGCGCGCGACGGCGATCGCAGCTGGCTCGCGGGATATCCGCAGATCGAGAAACAGATTGCAATCGGCAGCCTGCCGCGGCTGCTGCGGCGCAGTGCCGCCGCCTTTCCCACTCACGCTGGCTATCTTCACGCCGACCCGCTTCGCATCGCGCACTGGCGCGCGCGGCTTGCGCGCGATAGCGCCGGATGTAACGTCGGCATCACATGGCGCGGCGGCACCGCGAAGACGCGCGGCGATCTGCGCTCGATCCCGCCGCGCGAAATCGCGCATTTATTCGGAGCGCCGCGCGTTACTTTCATTAATTTACAACGCAATGCAGACGAGGCGCTGACGGAAATCACGGCGGCGTGCGGTGCCAACTTATTGAGCTTTGCAGACGCGCTAAACGACATGGAGGAGACGGCGGCGCTCTTGCAGGCGCTGGATGGAGTTATCGCCGCTGATAATACCGTGGCTCATCTTGCCGGTGCGCTGGGTGGCAAGACATGGATCATGCTGCCGTACCATGCGGATTGGCGCTGGTTACGCGTGCCGACTGGAAGCCCGTGGTACCCGTCCGTCATGCTGTGCCGGCAACCGGCGTCGGGTGATTGGGCCAGCGTGATTCAGCGCGTCAGAACGGATCTGGAATCGCTCTCCTGACCAGCGGCCATGCCAACGCAATGGCAGTGACGCAGATAAGTAGCGAACCGTCGATTTGGGGTAACACGAAGTCAACCGGGTAAGCCGTGATTCAATCGGGTGAACCGGTATGTTTGCACGTCCCCCTGGGCGCTTACAAACGTAAAGCCTGCGGCCTGATGCAGCTTGATGGAGGCAACATTGCCGGCGCGGATTTCTGCGGTCAAATCGGCGCAGAGATGCTGTGCGTACTGCACCAACCGGGTGGCTACGCCAATTCTCCGGCAGGATTCGTCGACGGCCTCGGTGATCAGCGTGATAGACCCTGCATGGCGTAGTAGCAGGTAACCGACGCGTTTTCGTCCCAGATAAGCAATATATATATCAACGTTGGACGGTTTGCGACAATAAAAGCGGAGCTGCTGTATATAATTGATCGAAGCGGTATTATTCGTCATGTTTTGTCTTACGCGATTGCGTAAGACCCTGAGAAACAGGTAGTCGACCATCGAATGCGCGCGCCGGATATCAATTTCTTTATGCTTTAACAATTTCATGGCCAAGTCGCCCAAAAATGATCTGCCACTCATGTCTTCGGACGAGGGCATTGTACTCTTCTACCCGCATATGCCGAAGATGGCAAAAGAGTATGTGTGCGACACGCTCGACAGTCGATGGATCGGCCAGGGCCCGAAAGTGGATCTGTTCGAGGCCCGCTTTCGTGCCAAGTTTTTTCAGCCCGGCCCCTGCGTTTCCACCGGCTCCGGGACCGACGCTTTGCATTTGGCTTATATATTGGCCGGCATTAAACCTGATGACGAAGTACTCGTTCCCCTGTTTACCTGCACCGCCACCAACCTTCCGCTGCTTTACATCGGAGCAAAGCCGGTCTTTGTTGATGTGGACCCCCTAACGCTGAATATCTCCGTGCCGGATATGCGGCGCAAGATTTCGGAAAAAACGAAGGCGATCGTGTGCGTGCACTATGGCGGGTTACCCTGCGATATGGCCGACATCCGGGCGCTGGCTGATGAGTATTCGATCCCGGTCATCGAGGATGCGGCGCATGCGCTGGGAGCGCGTTACGACGGCAAGCCGATCGGATCTATTTCTGAATTTACGATGTATAGTTTTCAGGCAATTAAACACCTCACGACGGGGGACGGCGGGCTTTTGACTTTTCTCGATGCCGGCCTTGACCAAAAAGCGCGGCGTCTGCGCTGGTTTGGAATAGACCGGTCCGAAAAGCAAAAAGGCATTTGGGAGAACGACATCAGGGAAATCGGCTACAAGTATCAGATGACCGATATTGGCGCCGCAATCGGTCTGGCGGGGCTTGAAGAGATCGACGAGACCCTGCGTTATCGCAAGGCCCTCTATCAACGCTACGTGTCGAGCCTGAAGCAGGTATCGTATGTGCGGATTGTCAATGATTTCGATCCCAGGAAGGAGCATGCTGCCTGGCTATTCACGATCCTGGTCGAGCGGCGCATCGAATGCCAGATGAAACTTCGTAGCCAACGGATTGAGTCCGGCCAGACCCATTTTCGGAACGATCGATACTCGGTATTCGGGTGTGGTGAAGCGTTTCCGGCAATGGATTCGATTGACGATAACTATTTGATTTTGCCCTTACACACCAGGATGAGTCTTGACGACGTTGATCGTATCTGCGAGGTGCTTAAGGACGGCTGGTGAGACAGTTGCTGGCGTACCCCTTCAGGGTTTGAAGTCCGCGGCGGCGCCATTCGTCGAGCCGGTATTTCACGCCGATCGATTTTGAAAGCAGGCATATCGATTCGCCCGCTTTTCCGCTGACCACGCGCCAGTCTATACTTCATCGCATGACTTTCCTCGAAACCTTGATGTGTTCAACAGCGTACTAAAGCAACTCTTCGGCAATCGCGGTCGCAGCCAGACCGCGGCTACCGCGAGTTCCTCCCGGCCGACCGATACCGCGATGCCTGAGGCCGTGCGGCGATTCGACATGGGCGACCTCGCGGGAGCGCAGGTAATCGCCGACGATGTGGCGCGCAATGATCCGCGACACCATCAGGCCTGGAATCTGCTCGGCGCGCTGGCGGCTGCCGCAGAACGGCACGAACTTGCGGTGCGACACTTCGAGCGCGCGATCGCGCTGCAGCCCGCCAATGCCGATTACCTGAGCAACTGCGGCGAAGTGTGTCGTCGGGCCGGCTGGATTGACGACGCCATCGACCACTGCCGCGCTGCGCTTGCCGCCGATCCCCGGCATGCGGGTGCTTACTACAACCTGGCATTGGCATTACACGCAGTTGGCGAGGTCGCACAAGCGCATGCTGCGTTGACGAGCGCACTCGCGATCCGGCCCGCTGCCCGCGTACCGCGATCCGCCCTGCTGTTCCTGCTCTGCCACCACCCGGATATCGACGGCGCCACGCTGCTTGCCGAGCATCGCCGTTGGAACGAACTGCATGCCCATGCCCTGGCGCCTAAGCTCCCGCCGCGCACGGTAGAGGCCAACCCGGGGAGAAAGCTGCGCGTGGGGTATGTATCGGCCGACTTTCGGCGGCATTCGCTGGCTTATTTTATCGAGCCATTGTTTGCCAATCATGACCGCAATTGCTTCGAGGTGTTTTGTTACAGCAACACCCGGCATGCCGACGGGATAACGGATGAATTGCGCAACCACGTGTCGCAATGGCGCGACATCACGTCGCTATCCGATGAGGCCGCTGCCAGGCTGATCGAACAGGACGGCATCGATATCCTCGTCGATCTGGCGGGACATACAGCGGACAATCGCTTGCTCATATTCGCGCGCAAACCTGCGCCGGTGCAGCTGTCATACCTTGGTTATCCCAATACCACCGGCCTGGCGACTATGGATTACCGGATCAGCGATGGTTACATGGATCCGCCGGGCGTATCGGAAGCGTTATACACGGAGAAGTTGCTCCGCATGCCGCACAGCCTGTGGTGTTATCGGCCGCCGGCGCCCACACCCGATGTCAACCCGCTGCCTGCACTGCAACGTGGCGTGACGACATTCGGTTCGCTGCATAGTTTTACCAAGCTCAGCCGCCAAGTAATCGATTTGTGGGCGCGCATCCTTGCACGCCAACCCGGCGCGGAGCTGCTGATGGCAGGGGCGCCGTCCGGGGAAACCGGCACGCGCCTGCGCGAGCGGTTCGCGGCGCACGGGATCGATGCAGCCCGCGTCCACCTGATCGGAAAACTCAACTTCGACGATTACTTGAGGCTGTATCACCGCATCGATATCGGCCTCGATGCTTTTCCCTACGCCGGCGGCACGACCACTTGCGAGTCGCTGTGGATGGGCGTTCCCGTTATCACCCTGGCGGGAACCTATGCGGTGGCGCGGGCCGGCGTCAGCCTGTTAACGAGCGCGGGGCTTGCCGAGCTGATCGCGGATAGTCCCGAGCGATATGTCGAAATCGCCACCGATCTCGCGCGCGATCCGCACCGCCTCGCCGGATTGCGCGGCAGCCTGCGCGAACGCATGCAGCGATCCCCGTTGATGGACGAGGCGGGCTTTACTCGCGCTTTCGAGGCGGTATTGTACGGAGCATTTCAAGCTGCATCAGCAAATACGGGAGCGCGCGGCGCGGGACCTTGTGGCGTGATTACATGAAATGCGCGGTCATCACCCCGGTTGGACCCGGCCACGAACTCTACGCGCTGGACGCCGAAGATTCGGTCAATCAGGCTCGCGCAACGGCGCGCGGACCGTTTGCCGATATTGATTTCATCAAGGTCGATGATACGCAAGGCAAGCTGGGGCGCTCGACGGCGCGTAACGAGGGCGTGAAGCTGGCGCACGGCGCGGGTGCTGACTGGATTTTCTTTCTCGATGCGGACGACGTGCTCTGCCCGTACGCCTTTGCGAACGTGGCGCGCGACCTGCACCGCTTTG
>JANNPG010000668.1:0-1706 GCA_031399805.1 Betaproteobacteria bacterium
TGGAAATGGCGTGGCACGACGCGCTCGGCAAAGTCACCGGCAAGCCGGTTCACGAATTGCTTAGCGGCAAGCGGCGCGACCGCGTGCCCGCGCTGTGGATGCTCGGCACCGGCAACGCGGATGCCGATGTCGAAGAAGCGAAAGAGAAAAGCGCCGCCGGCTACGTCGCCTACAAAATCAAAGTCGGGGTCGACCGCCCGGATGCGGATGCCGACCGCACGCGGCGCATCTGCGCCGCGCTCGGCAACGGCAAATTGATTTCGGCGGACGCGAATCAGGGCTGGACGGTCGCGCAGGCGATTGCGTATGTGCGCGCAGTGGCCGACACCACGCTGGATTTTCTCGAGCAGCCCGTGCACGGCGCCGATCTCGCAGGCATGGCTGAGGTCGCGGCGGCGAGCCGCGTACCGATCGGTTTCGACGAAGGCGCACACAGCATCGCCGACATCGCGCGCCACCACGAGATGCGCGCGGCGCGCGGCGGCAGTCTGAAAGCCATCAAGCTGGGCGGGCTAAAGCCGGTATATCAGGCGGCGGTGCTGTGCGACTCGCTCGGCATGAAAATAAATCTCGCCTGCAAGGTCGCCGAATCGAGCATCGGCACCGCCGCGGTATTGCATCTCGCCGCAGCCATACCGTCGCTCGATTGGGGTGTGAGCCTGACCAGCCAGTATCTGTCCGAAGACGTCGTGCAGTCGCCGTTATCATTCGCGAGTGGCCACGCTACCGTTCCCGCGGGCGCCGGGCTGGGCGTCGAAGTCGACGAAGCGCGCGTGCGCAAATACCAGCGGAAGGTCTAACGGAACGGCAGGATTCGGGATTCTGAATTCAGAAATCCTCGATACTGAAACCTGAAGCGCGCGGCGTCAGGTCAGGCGCGCCGTGAGTTCCTGGAAATCTGCAACGATCAGATCCGGCTGATACGGCCATTTGCCGAACGGCCGCTTGCGGCGGTCGACGAAAGCGGTATGCATGCCGGCGGCTTTCGCGCCGATGCAATCGAACGCATGGTTCGCGACGAACAAAATTTCATCCAGCGCGACGCCGGCAATTTCCGCGGCTTTGGTGTAAGTCGCGGCGTGCGGCTTGAATGCGCCGGCGGTCGCGACCGAAATGATGTGGTCGAACGCGATGCCGTGGTACGGCCGCGCGGCTTCCAGCATGTCGGGATCCCCGTTGGACAGTACCGCGAGCTTGTAACGCTTGTGAAGCTGGACCATCGCCGCGGGCACGTCGGGAAAAGGCCGCAGCTTCTCGATTTGCGCGACGAGATAGCTGACCTCTTCGGAAGTATGCGCGATACCCGCACGTTCCAGTGTGGTATCGACGGAGATTTCGCCGATGCGGCGGTAGGAGATGTGCCCGCGCTGGAGCAGTGCGTCGATCATTGAATTCTCGAAATGCGTGCGCCGCCACCACGTGACGAAAGCATCCGGGCGTCCGCTCCAGCCTTTGCTTTTAAGATACGGCGTCGCGGCCTCGATCAACCCGCCCTGCATATCGACGACCGTGCCGTACTGGTCGAACATGAGCACCTTGATATTCGCCTTGAATTCCTGAATGGCCGTCATCAATGAAACTCTCTCTATGGAAAACATGTCAATTATGCTGGGCGGTCAGCAATCAGCCAAGCCGGGCTGCGAATTGCGCGGCTTGCGTCAAGCCGACCACGGGGTGCGGGCCCGCATGAATTCTAACCCTGGTAT
>JANNPG010000026.1:0-1506 GCA_031399805.1 Betaproteobacteria bacterium
ACAACATTCCGATCGGATATTTCGCGTGCTCAGCACTACCAACATCACCATGCAGTTCGGCGGCAAGCCGCTCTTTGAAAACGTCTCGCTCAGGTTCGGCGACGGCAATCGCTACGGCCTCATAGGCGCCAACGGCTGCGGTAAATCCACGTTCATGAAAATCCTCGGCGGCGACCTCGAACCGAGCGCCGGTTCGGTTGCGATCGACCGCGGCGAGCGTCTCGGCAAATTGCAGCAAGACCAGTTCGCGTACGAAGACATGCGCGTGCTCGACGTCGTGCTGATGGGCCATGCCGAAATGTGGCAGGCGATGCAGGCGCGCGATGCCATTTATGCGGACGACGATGCCAGTGAAGACGACTACATGCGGGCCGCCGAGTTGGAGCACGAGTTCGCGGAATTCGGCGGCTATACCGCCGAGGCGCGCGCAAGCTCACTGCTGACGGGGATCGGCGTGCCGCTCGCGCAGCACGACGGATTGATGAGCGCGGTGGCGCCCGGCTGGAAGCTCAGAGTGCTGCTCGCGCAGGCGCTGTTCGGCGATCCCGATATCCTGCTCCTCGACGAACCGACCAACCATCTCGACATCAATACGATACGCTGGCTTGAGGGCGTGCTGAACGAGCGCACCAGCACCATGGTCATCATCTCGCACGACCGCCACTTCCTGTCCGCCGTGTGCACGCACATGGCCGATGTCGACTACGGCGAGATCCGCGTCTATCCGGGCAACTACGACGACTACATGCTGGCGGCGACACAGGCACGCGAAGGCATGCTCACCGCCAACGCCAAGGCTAAAGAACGCATTGCCGACCTGCAGGATTTCGTGCGCCGCTTTTCGGCCAACGCGTCGAAGGCGCGGCAAGCCACCTCGCGCGCGCGCCAGATCGAAAAGATCAAGGTCGAGGACATCAAGCCGTCTTCGCGCGTGTACCCGTACATCCGCTTCGACGTCGACGATCGCGACAAACTGCACCGCTATGTGTTCGAGGCGCAGAAGCTCGCCAGGGGTTACGACAAACCGCTGTTCAGCAATTTCAACATTCGTGTCGAAGCCGGCGAGCGCATCGCGATCATCGGGCCCAACGGCATCGGCAAGACGACGCTGCTGCGCTGCCTGGCCGGTGAATTGACACCCGACGCCGGCACCATACGCTGGACGGAGAAGGCCAAGCCCGGCTATTGCGCGCAGGACCACGCCGGGGAGTTCACCGAAAAAGAAACGCTCGCCGCATGGCTGGCCAATTGGAGAGGCCCCAACGACAACGACCAGACGGTGCGCGCCGCACTCGGACGGCTCCTGTTTTCGGGCGAAGACGCGACGAAACTCACCCGCGTGCTGTCCGGCGGCGAGCAGCAGCGCATGGTGTTCGCCAAGCTCGCCCTGCAGAAGCCCAATGTCCTCCTGATGGACGAGCCGACCAACCACCTCGACATGGAATGCATAGAGTCGCTCAACACCGCGCTCGAAAAATACTCGGGCACGCTGATTTTCGTTTCGCA
>JANNPG010000008.1:0-2138 GCA_031399805.1 Betaproteobacteria bacterium
GGCGCCATGTAGCGCACGGCGATGGTCATGCTTTCCATCGTTTCGCCCGTCATGGTGGGCGCGGAAGCCGCTTCGCCCCAGCCAACGTGACCGGTGTCGGTTTCGATCCTGACCAGCACGTTGTCCGCGCTCGCGATCAGCACGCCGGCCATCTTCATCGGCCTCGTCATCGGCAGGCTGACGGCGATCGCCTCGATGCGTTTGATTGTCGCGGAAGCGGTCGCGTGCCTGACCGCCGGACGGATCGGCGTATCCACGATAGTCATGGGTCAGCCTCGTTACGTTTTGGGTTAGATTCCGCGGCAGGTCAGCGCACGGCCGTTGCTTTGACGGCACGGTGTTCGCCGCCTCCCGCGCTCGCCAGTGCTTGCATCAGAGCTTGCCGATCTTCTTGATCGCTGCCGCCATGCGCTTGTAATCGGCGTCGAAAAATATTTTGAATTCCGCCGCATCCCTGTAGTCAGGCACAACGTGGACGTTTTCCAGCGCCTGCTTGAAACCAGGGTCGTTCGCCGCCTTGCCGATGACCTCGCGCATCTTGTTAAAGACCGGCGCCGGCACGCCCGCCGTCGTGAACAGACCCACCCACAGGTACGCTTCGATGTCGTAGCCCATCGATTTGAACGTCGGCACCTTCGGCATCGCCGGGTATGGTTTTACGCCCCAGCTTGCAATCGCACGCAACTTGCCCGACTGGACATGCGCATACACGGCCGCCGGCCCGCCGCCCGTTATCTGCGCGTGACCGCCCAGCGCCTGCACGATCGCGGGACCGCCGCCGGTGGTCGGCAGGTGGCGCATCTTGACTCCGGTGGCGTCCAGATACATAGCCATTGGGGTATGCGTGATGCCGTAGGGACCTGAAGACGAGAAAATGAGCTCATTCGGCTTCGCCTTGGCAAGCGCGTTCAGCTCCTTTACGTTTGTCACGGGCAGTGAAGGATGGACGACCATGATCAGGGGATCGGCGCTTAACAGCGCGAGGAGTGCGATCTGGTCCAGTGAGTACGGTGATTTTATTTCATACAATTTGTCCTTCTCGATCACCAGATACAGGTTCGGCGTCGTCACCAGGATGTTGTAGCCGTCGGGCGGCTGATTGGCGACAAAGGCAGTGCCGACCGCCGCGGTCCCGCCCGGCCTGTTGAGTACCGGCGCCGGCTGGTTGTAGAGTTTTTCAATCACCGCGGACAGCGGCTGCGCGTGGATCTGGTTCATCCCGCCAGGAGGATTCGGCACGATGATGTTGATTCCGCGCGCGGGAAAATCCTGCGCGTGGGCGGCGGTCACGATGAGGCCCAAGGTAATGGCGAGTAATGAACGGTGCATGACTACTCCTCGGAGGGTAACGGGGGAGCGCGTGCAATCAACGCCGCGCTAGGTCCGCAACCCGCACACCGTAACCCTCAACGCCTCGCGGTGTCAACCCGCGCGCCATCCGCCGGTTGGCAATCCGCGGTTTCTCCGTTAGCCTTGGCTTTGCGTGCGGCCCTCTTTATTTAGGACGAAACATGCTTAACCCGTTCCAGCCATTGCAGTTGATCAAGACCGAACTCTTCATGTCGATGCCGGCCAAGTTTCGCAAGAAGTCGCGCTCCGCGTGGTCGGATCCCAACCGCCAGAACGCGGAAGTCGAATGTTTTCTGGAAGGCCCGTCGTTTGATCGCGACGGCAACCTGTGGTTCGTCGACATTCCGTTCGGACGCATTTTCCGCATCACCCCGAAAAAAGACTGGGAGCTCGTGACGCAGTACGACGGCTGGCCGAATGGCCTCAAGATCCACCAGGACGGCCGCATCTTTATTTGCGACTATAAGGAAGGCCTGCTGTGCCTCGATCCCAAGTCGGGCAAGCTGGAAACCATCCTGCGCACGGCGTTCAGCGAAGGCTTCAAGGGATTGAACGATCTGCACTTCGCGGCCAACGGCGACCTGTATTTCACCGACCAGGGCCAGACCGGCATCGCCGACCCGACCGGGCGCGTATTTCGCCTCGACGCCAGGGGCCGTCTCGACCGCCTGTGCGACAACGTGCCGAGCCCGAACGGCATCACGTTGTCGACGACGGACAAGCATGTTTACGTCGGCGTCACCCGCGCGCAGCAGATCTGGCGGCTGCCGCTGATGGCCGACGGCACG
>JANNPG010000054.1:0-2636 GCA_031399805.1 Betaproteobacteria bacterium
CGCGCAATCCGGTGAACGGGCGGAACCGGCAGCCACAGCGACGCTCCGGCCGGCGCGGCGCGAGGTTATTCGACCTTCACGCCCTTCCAGAACGCGAGGTGGTCTTTGATGTTGCTCGCTGCGGGCTTGGGCTCGGGGTAATACCATGCGGCATCTTTGTTGATCTGACCATCGACAACAACGTCGTGATAGCTCGCAGTGCCCTTCCATTCGCACACGGTGTGCGTATCGCTGGCGCGCAGAAATTCGCGCTTCACGGCAGCGGCCGGAAAATACTGATTGCCCTCGACGACTACGCAGCGATCGCTCTCGGCGATCAGCGTGCCCTGCCAGCTTGCCCGTATCATCATGCGCCCCGTGTCAAAGGTGCGAAAAGAGTTGTACGCCGGCAACCGGCAATTGCGCGGCGAGTATGCGTCCGTTGTAAGAATCGCAAATGTACAGCGTCCTGCGATCGGCGCCGCCATAGGCGGCGTTGGTGAGGCGGCTGACGCCGTCTTTGGGCTGGATCCGGTAGAGCGGCTCGCCGAGCGGACTTAAGAGCCATACGATACCGACGCGTGCGTGGCATACCGCGAGATTGCCCGCTTCATCCACCGCGAGTCCGTCCGGACCGTGGATGCCGGGCAGGTAACCGAACACGCCCGCTTTGGAGACGCCGCCGTCTTTGAGCGGCAGGTGCCATAGGCAGTTGGCGCGCGTCATCGCGACGTATAAAACTTTTTCCGCGGGGTCGAGCGCGAGTCCGTTCGGACTCGGCCCGTTGTCGATCAGGCGTTCGAGCTTGCCGCCGGCGGTCAGGCGGTAGACGCGTCCGCTCGGGTCGTGCACGCCGGTCTGTCCCTGGTCGGTAAAGTAAAGATCGCCGTTCCGCGCGAAGGTCAAGTCGTTGCAGCCCTTAAAACTTTCGGACTGGCAATGCGTGACGATCGGCGACACTTTGCCGGTCTGCGCATCGAGCGCCAGGATGCCGAGGCGGTAATCGGCGATGAAAATGCGTCCATCGCGATGGATCGCGAGGCCGTTGGGCCAGCCGTCGTACTCGCCCGCGACGTCACATTCGCCGCGCGGTGTGAAGCGCAGGATGCGCCCGAACGGAATATCGACGACATACAGATTGCCCGCGCGGTCGAACGCGGGGCCCTCGAGAAACGAGCCGAGCTTGGAGCCGGGATGGTTCGCGTCTATCCAGGTCGACGGTTGCCCGCTTTTGTTCAGGCGGTCGGGAACGGCCGCGAACACTTCGGCTGTGATAACGGGTGGCGGCGCGTAGAAATTCACGATGATTCTCCCGGGTGGCGCGTAGGTGCGCGCGAAGCGATCGCTTAAATTCCGAGCCGCTGCCAGATGGTGGTCGTCAGCCCGGCCTGATTGAGCGTATAAAAATGCAGTCCCGGCGCACCGTGTTGCAGAAGGTCGTCGCACAACGCGGTGACGACATCAAGGCCGAAGCCGCGGATCGACGCGGTGTCGTCGGCATAGCCTTCGAGCTTCCTGCGCATCCAGCGCGGAATCTCCGCGCCGCATGCGTCCGAAAAACGCGCGAGCTGTGAAAAACGGCCGATCGGCATGACGCCGGGGACGATGGGGATATCGATGCCCATCGCCTCGCAGTCGTCAACGAAGCGATAGTAGGCGTCGGCGTTGTAAAAATACTGCGTGATCGCCGAATCGGCGCCGGCTTCCACTTTTCGCTTGAACGCCGCCAGGTCGTCCTGCGCGCTTTTCGCCTGCGGATGGACTTCGGGATAACCGGCGACTTCAATCAGGAAGTGTTTGCCGAATTCCTTGCGTATGAATTCCACCAGTTCGTTGGCGTACCTGAACTCGCCGGCCGCCGCGAGTCCGGACGGCAGGTCGCCGCGCAGCGCAACCAGATGCCTGATGCCGTGGTCCTTGTAGCGTTGCAGCCACTCGCGAATGCTTTCCCGGGTCGACGCGACGCATGAAATGTGCGGCGCCGCCGCGTGACCCATGGCGCGGATGTCGAGCACGGTGCCGAGCGTGCGCTCGCGCGTCGAGCCGCCTGCACCATACGTCACCGAAAAAAATTTCGGGTTGAGCTGGGCGAGCTGCTTGGTCGTCGCGCGCAGCTTCTCCTGCCCCTCCAGCGTGTTGGGCGGGAAAAACTCGAAGCTGTAGGTGCGCGGAAATTTTTTCTGGGATTCCATATAAGAGCGGGGCAGGAGGGTCAAGGGGTTAGGGAGGTGTTTTTGATTTTACCCTTCACCCTTCACCCTCCACCTTTCACCGATCAATAGCGGTAGTGATCGGCTTTGTACGGCCCGTCAACCGGGACGCTGAGGTAATTGCACTGGCTTTCGTTCAGCACCGTGAGCTCGACACCGAGCTTTTTCAGATGCAGGCGCGCAACCTTCTCGTCCAATTTCTTGGGCAGCACGTAGACCTTGTTCTGGTATTTGTCGCCCTTGGTATAAAGCTCGATTTGCGCCAGGGTCTGGTTGGTGAACGAATTCGACATCACAAACGAGGGATGCCCGGTGCCGCAACCGAGGTTCACCAGACGCCCTTCGGCCAGAATGATCAGCCGTTTGCCATCGGGGAAAATCACATGATCGACCTGCGGTTTGATGTTTTCCCAGGCGTATTGTCTGAGCGCGGCGATTTCAATTTCG
>JANNPG010000065.1:0-6378 GCA_031399805.1 Betaproteobacteria bacterium
GGCGAGCGTGCCTAAGCCGCCGGAGACGCCGAAAGGACCGCCGCCGGAAGCGCAGAAAGCGCCCCCGCTACCGGTGATTGTACCTAAGCCGCCGGAACCGCAGGCACCGCCGCCAGCGGCGAGCGTGCCTAAGCCGCCGGAGACGCCGAAAGGACCGCCGCCGGAAGCGCAGAAAGCGCCGCCGCCACCGGTGATTGTACCTAAGCCGCCGGAACCGCCGAAGGCACCGCCGCCAGCGGCGAGCGTGCCTAAGCCGCCGGAGACGCCGAAAGGACCGCCGCCGGAAGCGCAGAAGGCGCCGCCAGCGGACGCGAAGAAAGTGCCGCAACCGCCGGAAGTTCAGAAGGCGCCGCCATCGGACGCGAAGAAGGCGCCGCAACAGCCGGAAGCGCAAAAGGCACCGCCAGCAGACGCGAAGAAGGGGCCGCTAACTGAAGAGCAGAAGGCGGCAGCGAAGTTGGAAGCCGCCAAACGCGCAGAAAGGCGCCGCGATAAGAAGGGCGAGGACGAAGAGAATCCCAAGAAGTAGCGCTGTTGCGGAGCTGATAAATTAACGGCGCAAATCGCTTGCGGACAAAATGGGGGCCACCGGCCCTCATTTGTTTTTGAGACTCGTAATCCCGCATTTTTCCCGCGCCGCAATCGTTTCAGACGGGCCGACTGCTGCGCTCACGTGCCATTCCCGCTTCAGCTAATCGTGGGCAAGCGCCTCGGCCTCAGGGTCTATCATCAGCGCGTCGTTGAAGCGGTTGAAGAAGCCGCACAGCGATATGCGCAGCGTGAGTTCGACGATCTGCGCTTCGCTGAAATGCCGGCGCAGGCGCTCGAACATTTTGTCGCGGATGCGCTGCGGCGTGTCGGTGACCTGTATCGTGTATTCGACGACGAGCTTGTCGACTTCGTCGAATTCCGGGTGGTTCTCGTAGTCGAGCACGCGGTCGACGCCTTCCGGCGAAAGGCCTTCGATCGTGAGCAGCGGTTTGTGGTGTGCGACGCAGTAATGGCACTCGTTGAGTTTTGATACTGCAACGATGGCCAGTTCGATGTAGCGGAACGGCACGTTTTTCTGTTCGCGCAGTTCGAGCAGCATGCCCATCAGGTGTTTGACCGAAGACGGCACGTGGGCGAACACGCCGACCTGGTTGCGGAAAGGCCCGTAGCCGTTCGCGAATTGCAGGTAAACGTCGCGCACGTCGGCGGGTACTTGTTCGGGCGGGACGTCGCTCACTCGTGCCATTGTCAGTCCTTCGGAAATGTCCAGAGCTTGTTCAAAACACATCAGCCGCAGATAAACGCGGGCAAACGCCGATGACCCCCCGATAGGGCTGCCGTGAAGGTTTGATCTTATCTGCGTTCATCGGCGTTTATCGGCGGCTACGAATTGATTTTTCAGGGAACAGCGAGCCACTCGGCGTAGACCTCGTCGTTATGCTCGCCCAATTCCGGCGGATTGCGGTAGACGCTGAACTCGTAGCCCGAGATTTTCATGGGGAAGGCGACGGTTTTGGTTTTTTTGCCGTTGGGCAGCGTCATGTCGCGCACGAGACGGTTGAATTGAACGTGCGGGTCGTTGAGAATTTCCGGATACGTGTTGATCGGCGCGCACGGCACGCCGCGGCGGTCGAATTCGGCGAGCCATTCGGCCTTGGTGCGTTTGGAGAAAACGGGCTGCAATATTTTTTCGAGGTCCTTCTGATTTTTCGCGCGCAGCGTATTCGTCGCAAAACGCGGGTCGGTTTTCAGCTGCGGCATGCCGACCGCTGCGCACACGTCCAGCCACAGCTTGTCGTTGCCGGCGGCAATCATGAACGGCGCGTCGCTTGCCTGATAGCCCTGGTATGGCGCCGAACGCGGGTGTGCCGAACCCAGGCGGCGCGGCGTCTGGCCGGTGCCGAAATATTCGCTCGTCTGCAGCGCTGCGATGCCGAGCAGACCGGCGAGCATGGAGCAATCGATAAACGCGCCGCGCCCGGTCTGCCTCGCTTGCAGTATCGCGGCCGTCATGCAAAAGGCGCCGTACAGCCCCGCACCAAAATCACCGACCGGCACGCCGCATTTCACCGGCGGGCCGTCAGCTTCGCCGGTCACGCTCATCAGCCCGCTGATGCCTTGCACGGTGGCGTCAAAGGCGCCGTTGGCGGCATAGGGACCGGTGTGGCCGTAGCCGTTGATCGAACAGTAAACAAGCCTGGGCGACGCGGCGCTCAGCGTTGGGTAGCCGAGCCCCAGGCGGTCGAGCACGCCGGGACGGAAATTCTCGACGATGGCATCGGCTTTTTCGCACAGCTTGCGCAGGCGCGCGACCTGCGCCGAATCCTTGAGATCGACCGCGATGCTGCGCTTGTTACGGTTGACCGACGCGAAGTTTTCGCTGTAGTCGGCGCCGTGCTCGCCCGCGCTCATCGGCGGCCAGTGCCGCATGTCGTCACCGCCGTCGGGTTTTTCGACCTTGACCACGTCGGCCCCGAGGTCGGCCAGCAGCGAGCCGGCGAACGGCCCGGCGGCGATTTGCCCGAATTCGAGAATTTTGAGGCCCGACAGCGGGCCGCTTGCAGGTTGTCTCATTCCAGATTCCGTAGAGGCATGGAAAAGAAGCCATTCTAAGCCGCGCGGGGATCCGCGGCCATCACGTATCCTTATACGCGGAATCACCAATCTTGTTCGCCGTGCGCGCCGCGATGAGGTATCTTTACATCAGGTTCGGTATCCCCTGCAGGATGGAGCTGCATAGCAAGACGGAGGAAATGATGATAGCCAACAGTTTCGTCGCAAACGCGTGGTACGTTGCCGGCATGGCGCCGGAATTCGCAACCAACAAACTTCACGGCATGGTGATCGCGAAGAAGCCGATCGTCATCTGGCGCACGGGCGAGGGCAAAGTGGTCGCGTTCGACGACCGCTGCGTGCACAAGCGCATGCCGCTTTCGTGCGGCAAGATCCTGGAAAACGGCACGCTCGAATGCGCGTACCACGGCTTTACCTACGACGGCAACGGCAAGTGCGTGGCGATACCGTCGCAGATGGACGTGCCGATTCCGTCGCGCGCCAAGTTGAAACCTTTTCCGGTCATCGAGCAGGACGGCGTCGTGTGGGTGTGGCCGGGTGAGCCCGACAAGATGGGCAAGGCGCGGCCGCCGCGCACGCCCGAGTTCGTGAGCGACGAATGGGACAATTACACCTGTCCGCCGATC
Source organism: Betaproteobacteria bacterium (assembly GCA_031399805.1). Classification (GTDB taxonomy): domain Bacteria; phylum Pseudomonadota; class Gammaproteobacteria; order Burkholderiales; family SG8-41; genus PALSA-1004. Next base: position 3,192 of record JANNPG010000065.1, read on the forward strand.
CACGTGCCCGCGAATTACCTTCTGTTGATCGAGAACTTGCTCGACATCACGCACTTCTACCCGCTGCACGACGGCAACATCGGCGATCTTGCCAACAGCAAAATCCCGATCGAATTCATCGAGCAGGAGGTGGACGGCAACCCGTCGTTGAAGACCGTGCGCGAGGTCAAGAACTACAAGCACCCGCCGTTTCTGGTCGACTGGTTCGGCTACGAGACCGTGGACCGCATACACACGCACCAGATGTCGAATCCGGGGCTCACGCGCGTGCGGCTGCGCTGCGCGCCGCCGGGCGAACTCGGGACCAAAGCCGAGAACGGCTATATCCTGCACCATTCGCACACGCCGGTCGACGAAACCAATCACATATGGCGCTGGACCATTACGGTGCCGAAAGGGCAGAAGAGTCTTGACCCGAAGTTCACCACGATGGAACGCATGAAGGAAATGTTTCCGGCGGTGGTCGACCAGGACCGCTGGGCGCTCGAACGGCAGCAGAAAATGTTTGCGTTCGCGGAGGACGGCTACTCGGAAGTGCACCTGCGCTCGGACAAGTCGATACTGATCGTGCGCAAGATTCTGGAGGCGCTGGAGAAAGGCGTGACCAAAGACCCGAACAAGTCCTGGCTCGCCGCGTGACGGCGGCGGAACGTCGTGGAGCCGGCGGTATTCCCGCCGGTTTTTTTTGCGTCGCGCGACGCGTATGCGCGCGCCGGTTTGCCGGAACTCGCGGGCGTGTTAGATTTGATGCAATTTCCACCTGCCGCGCCGCCCGCGCTTGCCAATATGCCCATGGAGATTTACCAGATCCGCACCTTTGTCACGGTAGCCGAGCACGGCAACCTGACCAAGGCGGCGTTGTTGCTGCACGTCACGCAGCCGGCGGTGAGCGGCCACCTGAAGTCACTTGAGGAAGCGCTGAACCTCAAACTGTTCGAACGCAGCGCGAGCGGTGTAACGCTGACCCGGGCGGGGCAGGTTTTGCTGCCGAAAGCGAAAGCGATCCTCGCGGTGGCAGCCGAATTTCGCAATCTCGCGCAGGACCTGCAGGGGCAACTGACCGGCAAGGCGCGCGTGGGCACCATCCTCGATCCGTCATTCATCCGTCTCGGCCAGTTCATGAGTTCGGTGCTCGATCAGTATCCGTGGCTCGAAATTCAGTTGCAGCACGGCATTTCGACGTGGGCGATCGAAAATGTCAGCGGCGCGGCGCTCGACGCGGCATTCTGCATGGGGCACGTGACGCTGCCGCACGTGCGGGCGGTGCAGCTTACGGAAATGGCCTACCGCGTGGTCGCGCCGCCGGCGTGGAAGGAAAAAATCGAGCACGCCGACTGGGCGGATATCGCAGCACTCCCGTGGATACGCGCGCCCCACATGTCGCCACACCTGCAGATGGTGGGCGAAATGTTCGCGCGTCACAAGCTGGAACCGTTTAAGGTGGTCGAGGCCGACCAGGAGCAGACGATCAGGACGCTGATCATCGCGGGGGTGGGGGTGGGCCTGATGCGCGAAGACCTTGCGTTCGTAGCGCAAAGCGCGGGCGAGGTCTGCGTCTGGCGTAAAGCGCGGCCAACCACCGCGCTGTCGTTTATTTATCTGCGCGAGCGTGCGGGGGACCCCGTGATCGCCGCGATGGAAAACGTGGTGCGCAAGATCTGGCTCGACGCCACCGCGCAAGTTCGGGCCGACCGCGCGTGACCTGTGCGCAGCATTGCCCATAAACGGGGATTATGGAGGGCATTAGGAAAGTTTTTTGCTATGCCCGGCGGATTACGGTTAAGCTGAAAAGTAATCATTATCATAATGACGCGGCGAACTGCCGATGAGCGGCGCGCGCCACGGCGCTGCGGCGTGGTGGCAGCAGGTTCGCAGCTTCAGGACCGCATACAATCCCGATTATTTATGCTGAGCGCGCACAACGTTTCCAAATCCTTTGGCGGGTTCCAGGCGCTGAACGGGTGCAGCATCGAGATCGCCGCGCAAAGCATCACGGGCATCATCGGGCCGAATGGCGCCGGCAAGTCCACGCTGTTCAATATTCTGGGCGGAATTTTTCCGCCGGATGCGGGCGCGGTGCGTTTCGACGGGCACAACATCGTTGGCCGGCGCCCTGATCAACTCGCGCGGCTGGGGCTGGTACGCACGTTCCAGATTTCGCGCGAACTCGGCGAGCTGACCGTGCTCGAAAACATGCTTCTCGCAAGCCCCGCGCAAAGCGGCGAGACGGTGTGGCGCAACTTTCTCGCGGCCGCGCGCGTGCGCGCCGAGCAGGAGGCGGGAATTGCGTGCGCACGCGCGCTCCTCGAGCAGGTCAATCTGTGGCCGCTCGCCAACGAGCCGGCGAAAAACCTGTCCGGCGGGCAGAAGAAGCTCTTGGAGATTTCGCGTGCGCTGATGCTCGATCCAAAGCTCATTCTGCTTGACGAGCCGACGGCGGGTGTGAGCCCGCTGATGAGCAAAACGCTCGGCGAGGTCATCGCCAAACTGCGCGCGGGCGGGCTGACGTTCGTTATCATCGAACACGACATGGATGTCATCGCCGAACTGTGCAGCCCGATTTACGTGCTGGCGGAGGGGCGTACGCTGACCTCCGGCACGTTCAGGGAGGTCGTGTCCAATCGCGATGTGATGCATGCTTACCTGGGTAAAGTGGCATGAGCGACATCCTCACGGTTTCCGGGCTGCACGCCGGATATGGTGCGGGCGATATCCTCAGAGGCATAGACACCGCGCTGCCGCAGGGGCAAATCGTCACCGTGATCGGGCCCAACGGCTCCGGCAAGTCGACCCTGATCAAGACCCTCGCAGGGTTGCTGCCGGCGCGCCAGGGCGAGATCGTGCTTGCCGGCACGCGCCTGAATGAACTGAGTGCGCCGCAGCGCGTAAAAGCGGGCATGTCGTACGTGCCGCAGGAATACAACGTGTTTCGCAACCTGACGGTGCTCGAAAACCTGCAAATCGCGCGCGAGTTCATGAGCGGCGGGCGGGCGGGCAAGAACGGCAAGGTCATTGATGACGAACTGCTCGCGTTATTTCCGGAACTGCCTGAAAAATTTCGCGTATTGGCCGGCAATCTTTCCGGCGGACAGCGCCAGATGCTCGCATTCGCGTGCGCGCTGACGGTGCAGCCCACGGTGCTCATGCTCGACGTGCCGTCCGCGGGCCTGTCGCCGAAATACATGGC
>JANNPG010000134.1:0-3586 GCA_031399805.1 Betaproteobacteria bacterium
GGAGGCCGCATGAAGATCGCCAATAGCGTTACTGATCTGATCGGAAACACGCCGCTGGTGCGCATTAACCAGCTGGCGAAAGGTTGCGCCGGAGACGTCGTGGCGAAGCTGGAGTTTCAGAATCCGGGGGCGAGCGTGAAAGACCGCATCGGCTTGTCGATGATCGAGGCCGCCGAGCAAGCGGGCCGCATCAAGGCCGACACCATCATCCTCGAGCCGACGAGCGGCAATACCGGCATCGGCCTTGCGATGGTGTGCGCGGCGAAGGGCTACAAGTGCACGCTGGTCATGCCGGATACGATGAGCAAGGAGCGGCGCATGGTATTGCGCGGCTACGGCGCCGAACTGGTGCTGACCCCCGGCGCCGAACGCATGCCGGGAGCCATCAAAAAAGCCGACGAGATGGCTGCCGCCGACAAGCGCTATTTCATCCCGCAGCAATTCGAAAATCCCGCCAATCCCGAGGTGCACCGCAAGACAACTGCGGAAGAAATCTGGAACGACACCGACGGCAAGGCGGACATCCTGGTGTCGGGCATCGGCACCGGCGGGACCATCACGGGTGTGGGCGAAGTCATCAAGGCGCGCAAGCCGTCGTTCCAATGCGTCGCGGTGGAGCCCGATGCATCTGCCGTGCTGTCGGGCGGACCGGCGGGCCCGCATCCGATGCAGGGGATAGGCGCGGGCTTCGTGCCCAAAATCCTTAACACCAAAATCTACGACGAGGTGGTGCGCGTGAAAAACGACGATGCGCTGAATATCGCGCGGCGCATGGCCAAGGAGGAAGGGTTGCTGGTGGGTATTTCGTCGGGCGCCGCGATGTGGGCGGCGATAGAAATCGCCAAACGCGCCTCCAGCAAGGGCAAGTTGATCGTCGTGATCATCCCGTCGTTTGGCGAGCGCTATCTGAGTACGCCGCTGTTTGCGGGACTGGCTGATTGATTTCGGGCGCCCGCCTATTCGATCTTGATGTTGCGCGTCTTGATGATATCGATGTAGCGCGTCTGCTGGTCTTTAAGATAGCGCGTGAATTCGTCCGGCCGGCGGTAATCGACTTCGACGCCCACGGTAAACAGTTTCTCGCGCACCTCCGGCGATTGCATCGCGGTTTCTACTGCGGCGGCAAGCCGCGTGATGACCGCCTTGGGCGTGCCCGCCGTCACCATTACGCCGATCCACGCGGCGGCGTCGAAGCCGGGCACATTGGCCGCGTTCGCGAGCGGTTCTATGCCGGGGGCGAGCGCACTGCTGCGGGCGAGGGTAATACCGTAAGTCTTCAGGCGTCCGGACTTCACGTGCGGCATACCCGCGGCAACCGTTTCCAAAGCGTAAGCGACGCGGCCGCTGATGACGTCGGTCAGCGCGGGCACGCTGCCCTTGTACGGAATGTGCGTCACCTGCACCCCGGCCAGGCCGTTGAACCATTCGGCGAAGAGGTGCGCGGTCGCGCCGGTGCCGGACGACGCAAAGCTGTACTTGCCCGGATTCGCTTTCAGGAGGGCGACGAATTCCCGCGCGTTGGCCGCCGGAAATTGCGGCGCTGTTAGCAGCAGAAACGGCGCCAGGCAGACATTGGCCACTGGCGCGAGCTCGCGTTCGGCGTCGTAGGGCGCTTTTTGCAGCAGGGGATTGATGGAGACCGGGCCGCTCGACGCGGCGAGCAGGGTGTAGCCGTCGGCGGTCGCCTTGGCGGCGACGTCCGTGCCTATCATGCCGCCCGCGCCCGGGCGATTGTCGACCACGATTTGCTGGCCGAGGATCTCCGAGAGTTTCTGCGCCATCACGCGGCCGACGAGATCAGTCGCCTGTCCCGGCGGCCACGGCACGATCATGCGCAGTGGACGGTTGGGATAGTCCTTCTGCGCAAAGGCTGCGCCGGAAATAACGAGTGCGGCTGCGAACAATGCGATTTGCTTCATGAATTTTCCTCTCGTCCGGGTCGACCATTTTTCTGCAACGCCGCCTAATCTGCGCCCCGCAGCGCGGGTTGTCAAAGCAGCAGTTAGCGTGCCCACTCGCGGGATCATACCCGGATTTCGTCCACCTTTATTTTGTAAAACTTTCACCGCATTGTCGTCAGCGCAACCGGCGCCGTCAACAATGAACGCTGGCTCGAATATGCGCTCTAACCGGGATCGGATCCACCGCATGCGGCGGCTAAATGCCGCGTGCCGGCGGATGGATCAATCCAGGAGCGCATTCATGCATCCACGACCGCTATTTTTATGTCTCTTTATCGGCTTGCTGCTGGCAGGTTGCGCAGCGGCCCCCACTGGTCCGGTCGTGAATTACACGCCCGGCCCGTTACCGCCCTCCCATGTAGGCGATACCGCCGTGTATCACGTGCGCAACGCTTATAACGGTGAGCCGCTTGGGGACGTGCAGTATCGCGTCGACAGGATTGAAGGTGATCGGGTTATCGTGGGGGTGACCACGAGCTCGCCTTACGCCGGCCTGCCGCGTACCGAGATGTATACGACGGACGGCAACTGGATTCGCCATCCATTGGTCAATCATAATCAGGTGCTCGAATACGAATTCCTGCCGCCGTTTCCCGCCTACGCGTTTCCGCTCGAGTCGGGCAAGGGATGGTCGGTGCGCGTCAACGCCAGGAACGCGGTGACTGGCAGGACGACCAGCGTGCGCGTCGACGGTGAAGTGCTGGGCAGCGAACGAATTACCACTCCCGCCGGCGCGTTCAATGTCGTGAAAATCAGGCGGCGCGTCTACGCGGGAGACTGGGACGGTTTCCTGCGCGAGACCAATATAGTGGAAGTCGAGTGGTATGCGCCCGAGCTCGGCCGCTCGGTGCGTCTTGAAACCAATTCCAGCTGGATCGACACCAGCCGCAGTCCGGGTGGCGGCGGGGTGTTCGGCGGCGGGATGCTGGGCAGCAATCAGGTGATGCGCGGCGATTGGAATGTGAGCGAGCTCGTCAGCTATCGAATACACGGGAAAAGCGCCGGCCGCGCTCTTGACGCCGCCCCGTCCCGCTGAGCTCTGCGCGGCAGTCAGTTCCCCGTTGATAGTGCAACCCATCGCCCGACTGCGCGCGCGATGGATGCGGTGCCTGCAGCGTTGACGTTGCCGGGCCAGCGGTCGCTCGCCGCGTGGAAATGAGCGTTGGCGCCGGCCATCGAAAGAACTTTCCCGCCGTGTTCCGTGATATCGCGCCCCTCGCCGGAAACGGCGCTGATGGGTTCGATGCGAATGTGTTCAGCCGGATAGCCTTCCGCGCAGAGAAGGTCGCGCATGTGATCGGAATGAGCGGGATCGGAAGCGCGCAGGAATAAAGTCAGGTTGCTCGCGCAGCCGAGATTGGCGCCGAGGTGCAGCCAGTGTTGCGCTCCGCGCACGAGACCCGCTTCGCGCGCCAGCAGTTCGGTCAGGCCCAGATGCCCGAGTTCATGCCCGCATGTTGCATACGCGCGCACATCCCGGCGCAACGTCCTGCTTGCGTGCAGCGCTGTTGCAGATGAAAGCGCGGCAAGCCATGCGACGATACCGCCGGCGCGTTCAGCAGTAGATTCCCACCATCCCGTGCGCGGCGTCAGCACGACAAGCGGTGCCGATGCAGAGCTGCCAG
>JANNPG010000143.1:0-25025 GCA_031399805.1 Betaproteobacteria bacterium
TGGCTGGATCAGGCTTGCGCCCATTGTCCAAAATTCCCCACTGCTGCCTCCCGTAGGAGTCTGGACCGTGTCTCAGTTCCAGTGTGGCTGATCATCCTCTCAGACCAGCTACGGATCGTCGCCTTGGTGGGCTTTTACCCCCCCAACTAGCTAATCCGATATCGGCCGCTCCTATAGTGCGAGGTCCTCAGTTGCCCAAGAACCCCCGCTTTCCTCCGTAGAGCGTATGCGGTATTAGTCCATCTTTCGATAGGTTATCCCCCGCTACAGGGCACGTTCCGATATATTACTCACCCGTTCGCCACTCGCCACCAGGGGTTACCCCCCGTGCTGCCGTTCGACTTGCATGTGTAAGGCATGCCGCCAGCGTTCAATCTGAGCCAGGATCAAACTCTTCAGTTTAATCTCTGCAATAATTAATACTCTCGCTTGACGTTTTTTAAAACTTCATGCGAGCACTTCTGTTTTCAAAGTTGCGCACCTTCCGCGAACGGACGAATACGCTGCTCCAAAACCAAGCGCCCACACTTATCGGCTGTATATTTTTAAAGAGCGATGGACCTGCGAAAAACTAAATGTAACTTTGCAGGACCTGAAAGACTGAAGATTATAAAGAAGCTTTTTAAACAATGCAACAGCAACTTGGGGCTTTTTTGCCGTCCGGGGTCGATATATCGCCAGCGGCCTGTCATTATTATTGTTTTTTCGCGCCTGATGAGAATCCGGGACACTTCCCAGCCATGATGCAACGCGCAAGCGCACTTACGACGCCACCTGGCCCGAGCGAACCGCTCGACATCTCATTCAATCAGGACGCGTTGTCGCAACTTTCTGCGGCATTCGCGCAATATGGCGATGCGTTTCGCGTTTATTCCCCGGTGACCGAGTCGCATATTTATGTGTTCAGCCACCCTGACTACGTAAAACGCTTGCTCGTCGACAACCACCATAACTACACCAAGGGCATCGGCATCGAGCGCGTCGCTATCCTGCTCGGCAAAGGCATCATGGTCAGCGAAGGTGAACTGTGGCGCCGCCAGCGCCGCATGATCCAGCCCGCATTTCACCGCGACAATATCGCGCGCATGTTCGAGCACATTCGAAATGCCAATCAGGAGCTGCTCGGTAAATGGCTCGCGTGCGCCAATAACAATCAGGAAATAAACGTCACGCAAGACATGAGCGACGTCACGCTGAATATCGTTTTGCGCTCGATATTCGGCGGCGACCTCGAAACGATTGTCGCATCGCACGGCTCCAATCCGTTTGCACTGCTCACCGACGAAACCGAGCGCAACCTGACTTTTGCATACAAGTTTCGCGCGCTGTCCAGACTCATCATGGATTGCGTCACGCGCCGCCGTGCGCAAAATCAGGATCGCGCCGACCTGCTGGCGATGTTAATGGCTGCGCGCGATCGCAAATCAGGCGAGCCGATGCCCGACAGACAACTCCTCGATGAGGTCATGACGCTGATCGTCGCCGGCCACGAAACCACTGCAAGTGCGCTCAACTGGATGTGGTACCTGCTGTCGCAGCATGCGGACGTCGAACAACGATTGCATCAGGAGATCGACCGCCTGCCCGCGTCCCCGGCGACGATGGATGAACTCACCCAGCTTGCCTATACGCGGCAGGTAGTCGAGGAAACCTTGCGCCTTTATCCGCCAGGCTGGCTGCTGACGCGTCGTTCGATAGAATCCGACAACATCGGCGGCTATCCGATCGCACCGAATACCGACGTATTCATTTCGCCGTACATCGTGCACCGCCACCCCGGATTCTGGGCGGAACCGGAGCGCTTCGATCCGGAGCGCTTTGCACCGTCGCACGCAGCGCAGCGCCATCGATTTTGCTATCTGCCGTTTGCGCTCGGGCCCAGGGCGTGCATCGGCGAGCACTTCGCAATGATCGAGATGATGTTGCATACCGCGATGCTGGCGCGGCACATCCGTCTGCGTTATCTTCCGAAACATCCGATCGAACTCGAGTGTCAGGTCAATCTGAGAAGCAAGCACAGCATCCACATGCTCCCGGATAAACGCCAATAATGAATTTTGCAACCCAATGAATTTTTCAACCCTTAGTGATGCGCTGATCGATCGCCGATCAAGCAAGCGCACCATTCATTACATCGAAGGTGAGAACAACGAGCGCGAGCTGCCTTTTGCTGAACTGCACTCGCGGGCACTCGGCCTGCTGCAGCACTTCCAATCGAGCGGCGCGGATCCCGGCAGCGAAATGATTTTGCTGCTCGACAGCAACGCGCAATTTATCGACGCCTTCTGGGCGTGCATGCTCGGCAATATCATTGCGATACCGCTCGCGTCCGGCGCCACCGACGAGCATAAGTTGAAGTTTTTCCGCGTACTCGCCAAGCTCAAACAGCCGCATCTGTGCACCGACCAGAAAATATTTGCGCGCCTTAGCGCGTTTGCTGCAAGCAATGCGTTGCATACCGAGATTGCACGCATCAAATCCGGGACTGTGTTCCTCGACCACATCGACGATATCTCGCGCCCCGGGCGTTCTCACGCGGCGAAGCCGGACGATATCGCGTTCGTTCAATATTCATCGGGGTCGACCAGCGAGCCTAAAGGCGTTGCCCTCACCCATCGCAACCTGCTGACTAACATTGCGGCGATTGCGCACGGAATCGAGCTCACTGATACGGATGTTGGATTGAGCTGGATGCCCTTGACCCATGACATGGGATTGATCGGTTTTCACTTAACGCCGTTTATCATGAATATAACGCATCACCTTATTTCTACATCAGTTTTCGTACGACACCCGCAATTGTGGCTCACCCTGGCCAGCGCCAAGAAAGCAACCGTGCTGTGCTCGCCAAATTTCGGTTACCGGCATTTCCTGAAGACTTTTAATAGTGATAAATCCAGCGCCCTCGATTTGCGGCACGTGCGCATTCTTTTCAATGGCGCCGAACCCATCTCGGTGTCGCTGTGCGAGGAATTCCTCACGGCCATGGCGCCTTACGGGTTGCGCGCATCCGCCATGTTTCCCGTATACGGTTTAGCGGAAGCGAGCTTGGCGGCCACCTTCCCAAACCCCAGCGAAGGCTACGCGACCATCACCGTCAATCGTGACGCCTTGTCGGTCGGTAAGGCGGTCGCAATCACCGCTGCCAGCGACCCGCGCGCCGTCACGCTCATGCTCGTAGGGCACCCGGTACAAGGGTGCGACTTGCGCATCGCCGGCGATTCCAACACCGCACTACCGGATGGCAGCGTGGGACACGTCGAGATCCGCGGCGCCAACGTTACCAGCGGTTATTACCATGACCCCGCATCAACTCAGACGCTGATCAGTGCGGGCGGCTGGCTCGATACCGGGGACCTCGGGTTTTTGTCAGACCGCGGCCTTGCCATTACCGGCCGCGCCAAGGAAATTTTGTTCGTCAGCGGCCAGAACTACTATCCGCACGACCTGGAAGCGGTGATTGAAAAACACGCCGGCCTCGAACCGGGTAAGGCCGCCATATGCGGCGTCAGGCCCGAACACGCCGCTACCGATGAAGTGCTCGCGTTCGTCCTGTATCGCGGCGAGTTGCGGGATTTCCTGCATATCGTCAAGCGCGTGCGCAAATGCATCAACGAGCATATCGGCATCGTCGTCAGCCACGTTATACCGGTTGCCCGGATTCCGAAAACGACGAGCGGAAAAATCCAGCGCTTTCTGCTCGCGGAATCGTACCAAAAAGGCGAATACTCTGAAATTCTGGCCAAATTGCACGGGTTCACCGCGGAACTGACGGAAGCCGCGCCCGAAGCGCACAGCGAAGTCGAGAAAAACCTCAAAGAAATTTGCAACGCGTTTCTCAAGGACAAGCCGCTCGGCGTCCACGACAACATTTTTGAACTCGGCACCAGTTCACTGACGCTGGCGCAGATTTACCAGCGCATCGAAGCGCTCTATCCGGGACAGCTCGAAGTCACCGACTTTTTCGATTACCCGACGATAGCGGAACTGGCGCGGTATCTGGAAGGCCGCCTGCAAGCCTCTCACGCGTAAAGCGGCTTTTTATACTTCCACTTGCGGTACATCCACAGCCAGTCGGCGGGGTGCTGTCTGATATGCGTTTCGGCGGCGCGCGCATAGCGCTCGATGATATCGGCGCCCTCCGCCGCGTACGGCGGCTCGGCCAGCAGTTGCAGCGTCGCCTGGTAGTAACCGCGGCGCGTCCGCGTGATACCGACAAAAACAACCGGCGCGCGTGTAATCCGCGCAATCTTGTCCGCACCGACAAAAAATGCGGTGTCCTGATTCAGAAATCGCGTCCAGTGCTTTTCTTCCTCGCGCGGCGGGGTCTGATCGGCAACCAGCGCGAAAATCCGCGCCGCGTCCTTGCGCGTGAGCACTTCGACGAGGAAATCCTTGACCGCGATCGGATGGCCTCCGAAGCGCGAGCGCGTTTCGAACATGAAGCGATCGATCGCCGCGACCCGCAACGGTTTGTACACTGCATCGACGCTGATCCTGAGCTCAAGACAGCTCGCGAGCAGCAGCCACTCCCAGTTGCAATGATGCGACGCCAGCAGCACGACGGGCTGATCCGCCCGGATATAGGGCGCGAGCAGCTCGATGTTCTGAATCCGCATGCGCTGCCGCATCTCGTCCGCCCCCATGTCCGCGCCCTTCAGCACCTCGGCAAGCATGTCGCACGCATTGTGATAAGAGTCGCGCGCGACCCGCTCCAGCTTGCGCGGCGGATGGTCGGGAAACGAACGCTGCAGATTCGATAACGACAGCTCCCTGCGGAAACGCCAAATGTGGTAAATAACCACATAGAGAACATCCGTCAGCGCGTACAACGCGCGTAGCGGCAGACGAGACAGTAATTTCAGCAATAGCATGCCGGTTTGCTCAGGTTGACACGGCGCAATGGCACCGCGGAAAATAATTCAATGAAAACGTGCACTAGCGTAAGCGAGGGCCCGGCAACAGGCAAGCCCGTTGACACAACGGACGATAGATTGGCGAGCCTGCCCCGCCGGATCGCGCTGCCCGCGCCAGACATCGAGGTCTGGTTGATGCGGCTTGATGCCCGCGCGCACCTGGTAAAACAAAGTGCCGCGCTGTTATCGCGCGATGAGCGGGCGCGCGCGGAACGCTTTCATTTCGAACGCGACCGGCGGCGCTATACCGTCGCGCGCGCCATGCTGCGGGTGCTGCTGGGCAAGCAACTCAGCCTCGCTCCGGCGGCAATCCAATTTCGCTATGCGAAGCACGGTAAACCTCACGTCACCGGCGTGGCAACCCCCATTCACTTTAATGTATCGCACGCGGCAGATAGGGCAATTTATGCGATTTCCCGCAGTTGCGTGCCCGGGGTCGACATCGAACACCTGAACCGCGACATCGACACCGAAGCGTTCGCGCAGCGTTTTTTTACGCGCCGTGAATGCGCGGAACTTCAGCGCATCCCGGCGGCCGATCGCAAACGCGCATTTCTCGCCGTGTGGACACGCAAGGAAGCCATCCTCAAATCCACCGGCGAGGGCTTGCAGATGCCGCTGGATCAGATCGAAGTGACCGTCGCCCCTGATGCGCGGCCGCAACTCCTGAACATCATTGGGAGACGCGCCGCCGACTGGAGCTTGTACCCGGTAAACGCCGGTCGCGAATACGTGGCAACGGTAGCGGCGTACCGCGGCGCCTGAATAATGCCGGCTCAATGGCAGGAATACCGCTAGCCAGCGGCTTCGACGGCGCGGGTTACCGCGCGCGAATTGCCGAAGCATGGCACATACACCGAGTGGGTGCCGGGACCGCCCGCCACCATGATGCAGATATCCGCCGGCTCGTGCGCCAGCGTGAGTAGGGTATCCGGCCCGATTTCCCCCAACTCCTCGCTACGCGAACTCTTCACGCGCAGCAGGTCCTTCGCGGCCATGCGGTGCGCCGGCATCTTGGTCAACTCCCATAGGCGCGCTTTCACGTCGGCCTTGGTTAATCCGCCGCGCCGCAGAATTTCCGCGTGCTCGGGGGCGATCATCAGCCATGGTTCACCGCCATGGCAGTATTCGTTGCTGGCCGGATGCACCATGGTTTCCGACATCACGCGCAGCAGATCGACTGCGTCCTTGGCATGCGTATTCATATTCATCGTGCCTTCGGCGCCGACCACGGTCACGGTGCTGCGGTCGGGCGCAAAACCGCGCTCCACATGCAATGGCTGCCACGGATTTTCCGCCTCGTTCTCCGCGCAGCAGAACGAATACTTGCCCGGCTGGCCGTGCGTCGCGCGATCCATTTCGCCCGGTAGCGCCCCGCCGACGTTGCGCAATACGAGGCGCAGGGCGCGGCCTATCGTCGCGTTGGGCCACGCGCCTTCGCCCAGACAATTAAACGTGCCGTTGACGCCGAGCACCTGCGCGATCGGGCCGTTCACGATGATCCAGACCGCGACCGGATTGGTGGTCGCCTGTATGCCCTGTAAATTGAATTCGGGCGCCGCCACCGCTTCGACCGCGGCAATCAGCACCGGCATGTATTCGGGATCGCATCCGGCGAGCACTGCGTTGATCGCAATGCGCTCAACCGTCGCGGCGCCGTACGCCGGTGCTATGCGCGCTACCACCTCGTCGCGCGGGCGCCGCGCGTGCCGCAGCATGCGCTCGACGCGTCCGACCGTCGGCGGCACGATAGGCAACCCGTCGCTCCAGCGCCGCTCGCGGTAGAGCTGGTTGATCGCATCCAGATCGTCGGCGCACTCGAGCAGCACCGCACGCTCCGCGGATTGCGCGTGTCGGACGCTCATTTCGCCGCACCTCCGTCCACCAACCGCGCCACCTCATCGACGCATTTACTCGCCATCGCGCGCACTTCATCGCGCGTGCGCAAGCCGAACGGGTGCTGAATAACCGCTATCGGCAGCGCGGCAAAGCCGAGCGCGGACGCCTGCGCACGGCCCAGCGTAACGAACGCGGTCGAACAGATCGTAAGCGCAGCCCGCCCGCGTTTTGCCACTTCCACACTGTCGTGGATACTCCACGACGTGCAGGACCCTCAATCGCCCGACCCGGTGATGACCAGGTCGCATTGCCCGGCCAACTCGTTGATCACGCCGTCCGGCGCGGGCACCGACGCCGAACGCTTCTGCCGCTTGAGCACGCGGCTGACGCCGTATTTGCTGACAAGCAACTCCGCGATGTCGTCGACAAGGTGATTGAAGTTGGGTTTAGCGTTATCGATAAAACCCACGACTTTGCCGGCAAGACCCGCGATGGCAGGCTGAACCTGCGACGGAATTTCCACCCGCTGCGCGGTCGGGTCATAGAGCAGTACGGTTGCGGTCATACATTTCTCCGTGAATAAAACGCATCGATCCCGCCGGATGCGCATCGTCGTCGCGCAATCATAGCGTAGTTTTTTCTATTCAATGGGCTGCTAATCGGCCCGAATGTGCGCGAGTGCTATGAGTTTGGTCCAGCGGTCGATCTCAGCGCGCAGGAACGCGTCCAGTTCCTGCGGACTGTTGCCGATCGGTTCCGCGCCCTGCGCCAGCAATTGCTCGGCCATCCCGGGCGACCTGACCGCCGCGACCGTCTGCGCGTGCAATCGGTTGATGATGGAACGCGGGGTGCCAGCAGGCGCCAGCAGCGCGTACCACAGGCTCGCTTCGTATCCCGCATATCCCGCTTCAGCCACGGTCTGAATTTCCGGCGTGGCGCGCGATCGCGTGCGGCCGGTCATCGCCAGCGCCCGCAGCTTGCCCGACTTGACGTGCGGCATCGCCGGCAGCGGGCTCGTGCACATGATCTGCACCTGCCCGGCGATGAGATCGACCAGCGCCGGCGCGGCGCCTTTATACGGAATGTGCGTCAGCCGGATGCCGGCCATCCAGCTTAAAAGTTCGACCGCGAGATGGCCGCCCGTACCGGGCCCCGATGAGGCGTAATTGATGCGCCCGGGCTGCGCCTTGGTCACAGCGACCAGTTCCCGGATACTACCGACGCCCAGCGCCGGATTGGCCACAAATACCAGCGGCGAACTGGCGACGAGCGTAATCGGCGCAAAATCCCTGATCGAGTCGTACGGCAGTATTTTCCGCAAACCGGGATTGATGCCATGCGTCGCGCTCGCCAGAAACAGCGTGTGCCCATCGGGCGGCGCTTTGGCCGCGATCTCCGTGGCAATCAACTGCGCGCCACCGCCACGGTTGTCGATGACGATCTGCTGACCGAGGCTCTCGCCGAGCCTGGAACCGAGCAGGCGTCCGACGATATCACCGGCGCCGCCGGGCGGATAAGGCACGATCAAACGTATGGAACGCTGCGGATAAACATCGGCTGCCGCGACTGCTTGCGCGACGTCGACAATTCCGAGCAATGCAACCTGCGTTACCGCCATCACAATTCTGAACCGCACCTCTCACCTCCGCATCATCGATACGTCGTGCCGGCGGCATAAATCTGACGCCGTCCCTCATCGCAAATTATCGACGCGCGACGATAGTGTCAAGCGGGATCGGCATATCGCGCACGCGCATTGCGGACAACGGTGATTATCTCGTAGACTTCCAGCCTCACGCGAACAAAGAGTTTTGATGACTAAAGCAGACGCTGAAGAAATCCGCATTTCATCGGCTGCGATGCCGGCTCGACGGACCCTGGACCCAGTCATCTCGGCAATGGAATTCCGGCGTTTCCGTGCGCTGCGGTCAAACGCGATCTGCACCTGATGCTCATCGGCGCAATGCGCCTGAAGATACCGCTGCTCATCGGCCCCGTCGGCACCGCGGGCGGTGACGTGCACCTGGCATGGTGCTGCGACATCCTCAAGGAAATCGCCACCGCCGACAATCTTGCGTTCAAACTCGCGCTCATCCACGCCGAACAGGACAAGGCCTACCTCAAGAAACGGCTCGCCGAAGGACGCATCAAGCCGCTCAATCCCGCGCCGGAATTCAACGCCGCGGTGATTGACCGCAGCGAACGCATTGTCGGCATGATGGGTGCGGAACCGTGGAAACGCGCGCTCGACGCCGGCGCCGAAGTGATACTCGCCGGACGCTCGAGCGACACCGCCATTTTCGCGGCGCTACCCGAGATGCGCGGCTTTCCGTCGGGCATGGCGTGGCACGCGGCGAAAATCCTCGAATGCGGCGCCGTTCGAGCTGACTTTCGATATCATGTTCGACGATGCCGCAACCTACGAGCGCGTAAAACGCTCGGGCGCAGTGAGCCGCGAGGCGATTGCATCGCGCTACGGGCTGCCGGCGGCTGAAGTGAAGTTTTTTTACTGCGATAACGCGTGCGCGATCAAAGCGACGATTCCACGTCCCTGTTTTCAGGGCGACCTGCTCGACAGCGACGGGCACGGCGGCCAGCAATATGCGCCGCTGATGGATATCGAAATTCCTTAAAGCGCGCGCCACAAGTGCAGCCGCGCCGGTCTCGGGGAACACAGACAAAAAAACGGCCTGCATCGCTGCAAGCCGTTGTAATGTTTGGTTGCGGGGATAGGATTTGAACCTATGACCTTCGGGTTATGAGCCCGACGAGCTGCCAGACTGCTCCACCCCGCGCCTGTGGGGCACATTGTATCAATGTCGCCGGCCGCGCGTCAAACAATCAATTGCTAGACGCCTGTTTTAGCCCGCGATTCCCGCGCAACCTCGATTGCCGCCGGCACCGTCTTGCGCCGGCGGAAAAACTCGGTGAAACGTTCCAGGCTGACGTAAAACACCGGCGTCACATACAGCGTCAGAAACTGCGAAAACACCAGTCCGCCGACCACCGCAATACCAAGCGGGCGGCGCGTCTCGGCGCCCGCGCCGTAGCCCATGGCAATCGGCAGCGTCGCAAAAATCGCCGCCATCGTCGTCATCATGATCGGACGAAAGCGCACCATGCATGCCTCGACGATCGCGTCCTGCGGCGTCATGCCGCGTTCACGCTGCATCTGCAATGCGAAGTCGACCATCATGATGCCGTTTTTTTTGACCAGACCGATCAGCAGGATGATCCCGACGAAGCTGAAGATATTCAGTTCTTCGCGGAACACCAGCAAAGCCAAGAGCGCGCCGAATCCGGCAAACGGCAGCGCGGTCAGAATCGTCAGTGGATAACCATAGTGTTCGTAGAGAATGGCGAGAATGATGTAGATCAGAATGATCGTGATCATCAACAGTATGGGCAGCGAATGGAACGCTTCCTGAAAAGCCTTCGCGCTCCCGGCAAACGACCGCGAAAGATTGTCCGGCAGCACCTCGCTTGCGATGGCCTGGACGGCGGTCACCGCATCCCCTACAGACGTCCCGGGCGCGAGGTTGAAAGAAAGCATGACCGCGGGAAGCTGTCCCAGGTGGGCCACCGAGATCGGCCCGACGCCGCTTTTCACTTCCGCGACGGCGCTGAGTGGCACCATCGCCCCGCCCGGGCTCTGAATATAAATGGATTCCATGGCGTTAATGTCGCTCTGAAAACGGCGATCGACTTCGAACAGCACCTGATACTGGTCCGCTTCGCCGTACAGCGTGCTGACGCGCCGGCCACCGAAAGCGTTGAACAACGCCAGTTCAATCTGCTGCGAGGAAATACCCAGTGCTGATGCGCGATCGCGCAGGATATTCAGTTGAATCTCGGGATTTCGCAATTCGAGGTTGGTTGACACATCCCGCAGCAACGGCAGCGCCTTGAGCCTCTCTTCGAGCGCCTGCCCCGGTCCGTACAGCTCCTTCAGATCGGTACCTGTTACGGTAAACACATAATCGCTGGTGGACAGAGTACCGCCGATGCGTATGGCCGGCGGATTGGAAATGAATAACCGCACGTCCTGGTTGCTGGCAGCCTCGCGGCGGATCTGCTGTAGCACCTCATCGGCGCCGGCAACGCGTTCGTCGCGCGGTTTCAGCCGGATAATAAAACGGCCGATGTTATCGCCGAACGTTCCTCCTACGCCCTGCCCTGCCGTCGATATGACGCCTTCAACGTTGGGGTTTTTTTGCACGATCTCGGCAATGGCTTGCTGATTTCTCACCATGTTCTTGAACGGGGTGCCCTCGCGCGCGCGGGTATTACCGAAAAGCAGACTGGTATCCTGGCGCGGAATAAATCCTTTGGACACAGCCTCGTAAAGCACTCCCATCAACAACAGCACGGCGACGGATCCCATCAGCACCGTCCCCTTGAAGCCGAGCGTCCAGCGCAGCGTCGCCACGTAACCGTTGCGCGCGGCATCGAACATGCGCTCCGACAGGTTAAACAAGCGGCCGTGCACAGGTGACGGCCGCAGCATGCGGCTGCACAGCATGGGCGTAATCGACAGCGATACCACTCCTGATATCAGGACGGAAACGCCCACCGTCACCGCGAACTCTCGAAAGAGGCGGCCGACCATGCCCTCCATGAACATGATCGGTATGAACACCGCCACCAGCGAAACGGTCATCGTGACGACAGTGGACGTAATTTCCTGCGCGCCTTCGAGCGCCGCCGCCATGCGCTCCTTGCCCATTTCCATGTGACGAGTGATGTTCTCGAGCACGACGATGGCGTCGTCGACCACGAACCCCACCGCCAGCGTTATCGCCATCAACGAGAGATTATTCAGGCTGAACCCCAGCAGGTGCATCACGGCAAAAGTGCCGAGCACCGAGGAGGGCAGCACGAGTGCGGTCACCAAGGTCGCGCGAATATTGCGCAGAAATACCAGTATCACGCCCACCACCAGCACGATCGACAGGATCAATGTGAAACTGACGTCGTGAATGGATTCCCGGATAAACTCGGAGCGATCGACCACTATATTGAGGGTGGCACCCGCCGGCATCTCCTTTTCGATCTCGGGCAGCAGGTTGCGCAACTGCTGAACAACCTCCACGGTATTGGAGCCCGGTTGGCGGAAGACCGCCAGTATCAGCGCCCGTTCGTCGTTGTACCAACTGCGTATCCTCTCGTTTTCGACGCTGTCTTCGGCGCGCCCGATGTCGGACAGGCGAATCGGCTTGCCGTCCTTGTAGGCGATGATGAGCGGATTGAAATCGACGGCACGCGCCAGCCCGCCGTCGGACTTGACCGTGTAGCTGCGCGCAGTGCCTTGTAATGCTCCGGACGGCAGATTGGAGTTGGCACCTTGAATCGCGCTCACCACCTTGTCGAGCCCCAGCCCGCGTTTGGCGAGCGCATTCGGATCGACTAGCAGCCGTACCGCGTACTTCTGCGAACCGAACACCGTCACCTGCGCCACGCCGTTCACGGTTGAGAACCGCTGCGATATATGCGAATCAGCGAACTTGTCGAGGTCGGCCATCGGCACGTTCTTCGCGGCCAGCGCGAGTATCAGCACCGGCGCGTCCGCGGGATTAAGTTTACGCAACGTCGGCGGATCCATATCGCCGGGTAGTCGCCGGATGGCCTGTGAGATTGCCGTCTGCACGTCCTGCGCAGCGGAATCAATATCACGCTGCAGCGAGAACGTGAGCGTGATGCGGGAGTTGCCGGTGGTGGACGACGACACCATCTCGTCGACCCCGGAAATCCGGCTGAATTCACGCTCGAGCGGCAACGCCACGGTGTTCGCCATAACCACCGGGCTCGCGCCGGGCAGTGAGCCCGTCACTGTAATCGTTGGGAAATCGACGTTGGGCAGGTCGTTGACCGGCAGCGACTTGAAACTAAGCCAGCCGAAAAAAAGTATCGAGACGAAGAGCACGCTGCTCGCCACCGGCCGCTCGATGAAGATGCGCGATATATTCATGTGTAAAACTCCAGGCCTGCGATTTATTTGTCGGACGCGGCGTCTGCCTTGCCCGCTGGCTTGGCGTTGCCGGGTTCCGGACTACCCTTGCCCTTACTATCTTTGCCTTCACTCCCCTTGCCTTTGCCTTCACCCGGTGCGCGCACCTGCACCTGGGAACCGACCGTCAGCGACAGCGGGACGTCAACGACGACTTGTTCGTCACCGGTGAGGCCTTTTTCAATGACCATGCGATCGCCGATCTGACGCGCAACCTTGACCTCCTTCAAGACGGCCTTGCCGTCACGCACAACATACACGAACGGGCGGTCCTGCCCGGGCTGCACCGCGCTTTCAGGCAGTACCAGCGCGTCTTTCTCCACTTTGAGGATAATACGCGCCGCGACAAACTGGCCGGGCCACAATTCCTCTTTTTCATTCTTGACTCGCGCTTTGATCAGTATTGTTCCCGTTGTCGGGTTGACTGTATTGTCGATGAAAACCAGCGTGCCCTCGGCGATCGCCGCGCCGCCGGGATTGAGGCTGACCTGCACCTTGAGATCCGGCGTATTCCAGTACCGTCGCACCTCTTCCAGGAAACGCTGGGGCACGCTCAATGCAACCATGATCGGTTGCGTGCTGTTGATAACGACCAGCGGCGCGCCACCGGTGCCCGCGGTGACCAGATTCCCGGCGGCAACGCTAAGGCTGCCGGTGCGCCCGGAAATGGGCGCCTTGATGTGCCCGTACGACAGTTGCAGCTGGGCTTGTTCGAGCACGGCACGGTTCGCAGCAACGACGGCCTCGAGCGACTTGACCTGGGTGGCGGCGACATCGTAATCGTTGCGCGTGATGTACTCTTTTTCCATCAGCGGCCGCAGCCGCGCTTCCTGCTCTTTGGCTTGTGCAAGCTGCGCAGAATCGCGCGCGAGCGCCGCGCGGGCCTGATCGACGGACGCCTGCATGGGCCGCGCATCGACGTTGAACAGCGACTGCCCCTGCTTCACGCGGTCGCCTTCCTTGAATAGTACCGCGGTCAGCACGCCATTCACCTGCGGTTTCACCGCGACGGAATGCTCGGATTCCACCGTGCCGACCGCGTCGATGATGACCGGCATTGCCTGCTTGGATACCGATACCGTACGCACGGAAACCGGTCCGCCGCCGCGTTTTCCTGCGCCTTTACCTTCGCCTTTGGCGACTTTGCCGGCAGCCGCGTCGGTCGTTTTCGCGCCGGGCTGCGACTTCCACCAATAGAAACCGCCGCCAGCGGCGAGGACGCAAGCGATCAACAAAATTTTCACGACAAGCTTCATGGACTCTCAATAAAATCCGGTGCACCCGGTATAAAGTTTACTGGCGTTCGCGCTGACCTCTTGTGCGGCCTGTTCGCATGACCTCACTGCCGCTTGCTCCCGACCGCCGTCCCGTCAGAGGCGCCGAGCGCAAAATTCAGCCGCGCCAGCGCCTGGTACCAATCGAGATACGACTGGATTCGCTGTACCTTGGCGTTCGTATCATCCAATTGCGCGGTGATCAGGTCGAGGAGGCTACCCACGCCGCCTTGGTAGCGCGCCAGCGCGGCATCCGCCGATTGACCGGCGCTCTTCACGAGATTCTCTGAGCTTGAAATGCTGGTCGCCGCGGTTTGCAGATCGAAGTATGCCTGCCAGACGTCCTGTTCGGTTTGGGTGTAAATCTGATCGCGCGCTGCCTCGGCAATCTTTGCCTCTTCCTCGCGCCGGCGCACGCGGTAGGTGTCGCCGAATCCGCTAAATATGGGTATGTTCAGGTTCAGTCCGAAGGAATAGGTGTCCTGGGAAGTCAGCGCATTGGTGAAAATCAGCCGGCCATATTGTGAAACAAACTGCAGGGTAGGCAACCCCGCCCTGGATTCAGCCCGCGCCGTAGCCTGCGCGGCGCGCGCACGTGCCTCGGCGGCAACCAGATCCGGACGATGGGCCTTCGCCGCCGCGAGCAGATCGTCCATGGACTGGGTGATTTCGGTGACCGGCAACTGCGCGGTCATGGGTTGCAACTGCAGTGGAAAATTGACCGGCAAGCCGACGGTCGCGGCGAGCAATCCGCGCGCTTTCGAGAGTTCCCCTTGGTTGCGGCTGAGTACCAGTTGCGCCTGACCGACCTGGGTCTCGGAGCGATAGACGTCGGCGACCGTCGCGAGTCCGGACTCCCGTCGCCGCTGCGCCGCATCGAGCGCGGTTTGGAAATTCTTGAGCGATTCGCGCGTCGCGCGCGCCAATTGCTCGAAACCCAACACCCGGTAGTACGCCTGTTCGACCTGGAAAGCCACGTCCTGCAGAACGCGGTTTTGAGTGAGGTTCGCCGCCAGCAGTCGATACCCGGTGGCCTCCTTGTCTGCCGCTCGCTTGCCAAAATCGAACAGCATGTAACTCAGGTTCAAAGTGGGTCCGTATTGGGTAATTACCGAGTACGGCCGGCCGCCTTGCGCGAGAGTCGCTGCGTTGCCTGCCTGATCAATGAGTGTCGTATTGGGAAATCCCGAGGTGGCCGAAGCCGCGCGCGCTATGCGATCGCTGATGAGGCCGTTAATCTGGGGAAAGTCACCCGCGTGGTCGATCCCTGATTGCGCCGCTTCGACGCGCGCCTGCATCCATGCCTGGCGCGTCCTGGCATTCAGCGCCAGCGCAATTTCCGTGAGTTGGGCGAGCGACACCGGCTTGTTCAGCTCCCCCGGTAGCGGCTGCGTGGCGATCGGCCGCGGCACCTGCGGCAGCGCCTGCTCGGGAATCCAGGGTTGGTGCGGCGCCGGCGATACCCTTTTGTCGGTGCCGAATGGATCAACTGCACCGAAAATTGACGCAGCCTGCGCCGATGCACCCATGCACGCGCAGAAAAATACTGCCAGCCCCAATTTTCTGTCAACCATATCGGCAAATCTGAATCGCGAAACGGCTGGGTTACAGCCGTTAATCACACCACCGGAAATATGCATACGATGACACGCCCGCCATCCGGCGCCGACTCATTCCGGTGCCGACATTCAACTATCTGTTTATTTGTTGGAATCCAGACAAAACTGCATGTGGCGGACAGAATCATAGCATGCGGGTTCGCGGTGTAAATGATACGCAGAGAAAATACTTTTCCGAGCGTCATGTTGACGAAGTCGCCGACTCGCGGCGACGTCGAATTCTGTGGCGCCCCCGAAGCAGAACTCCGCTCCAATTTTTGAACCTACGCACGGCCTACGCTGTTTTAAACTGAGGACCGGGCATTCAAGACTTGCTTCACAAAAAATTACATTTAGAGGAGGCTCCCTGCCTCGCGCAGAATTGGCGAAAACACGCCTGCCCCGGGGCGACATGACGGGACGTATTCCTTCATTCGGTAACTCACCCCAAGAAAAGTCTTATCCGCCAATAAAATAAAAGGATACGCCCGCTCGAGCGCACGTGCTAGTCTCTCGTCGCGACGAATGACGACATCTTTGTCTCTGATTCAAAGGACTTTGTGCTGTCCAAGCTGGTCTCGCCACACGGGGGCGGAAGCCTGAAAACCTTATTGCTGGACGGTTCTGCGCTGCGGGCGGAACTCGCGCGGGCGCGCGCGCTGCCGCAAGTGAAGGTGAGTTCGCGCGAGCGCGGCGATTTGATCATGCTCGGCATCGGCGGTTTCACCCCGCTCGACGGTTTCATGACGCACGCCGACTGGAAGAGCGTGTGCGACGACCTGCAACTGGCCAACGGCCTGTTCTGGCCGATTCCGATCACGCTGTCGACGACCAAGGATACCGCGACGGCCATCAAACTGGGCACCGACGTCGCGCTGGTTGATGGCGCCACCGGCGAATTGCTCGCAACCATGACCGTGCGCGAAAGATACGCGATCGACAAACAGCACGAGTGCAAATCCGTATTCAAGACCACCGACATCGAGCATCCCGGCGTCAGAATGGTCATGGAACAGGCCGCGGTCAATCTCGCCGGTCCCGTTAAAGTGGTTTCGCCCGGCGAATTCCCAAGTAAATACGGCGACCTTTACATGACGCCCGCACAGACGCGCGCGACGTTTGCCGCAAACGGATGGTCTACGGTTGCCGCGTTCCAGACGCGCAATCCGATGCACCGCTCGCATGAGTATCTCGCGAAAATCGCGATCGAAGTCTGCGATGGCGTGCTGGTGCACTCACTGCTCGGCAACTTGAAGCCCGGCGACATTCCGGCCGAGGTGCGCACGCAAACGATCGCGGTTCTGATCGAAAAGTATTTCGTCAAAAAAACCGTGGTGCAATCCGGCTATCCGCTCGATATGCGTTATGCAGGGCCGCGCGAAGCCTTGTTGCACGCCCTCTTCCGCCAGAACTACGGCTGTTCGCATCAGATCGTCGGCCGCGACCATGCCGGCGTCGGCAGCTACTACGGCCCGTTCGACGCGCATCACATTTTCGACGAAATACCCAAAGGCGCGCTCGAAACCCAACCCCTCAAGATCGATTGGACGTTCTGGTGTTATCAATGTGGCGGCATGGCCTCCGCGCGCACCTGCCCGCACGACGAGAAAGAGCGCCTGCTGGTGTCAGGCACCAAGCTGCGCAAGTGGCTGTCCGAAGGCGACGAAGTGCCGGCCGAATTCAGCCGGCCCGAAGTGCTCAAGATATTGCGTGATTATTACGCGACGATAGACGCCGCCGACCGCGTCGAAGTGAAACTTACGGGACACTCAGCGCGCTAAGAGTGCCTAACCTAATGAAACGCGCGATGCGCTGTCACGATTTTGGCTCAGAACGCGAAGTAAGTCACGACGCTTAGTCATTCTAAGCTAGTGGCTTGCGACAATGTGGCGCCGTGACTCGTTAGCCGCAGGCCCTCTGGCTGCAACGCACACGTGTTTCATTCGGTTAGGCACTCTAAAAAAACGGGACAGTTCACTCGCTGTCCCGCTTGTTCCGTTCTTCTGATACCCCTGCTCTTCAGCAGTTCGAAACCTTCCATCACCTGCTGGACGGGCTCAAAGCCCCCCATCAGTCGATGATGTGATAGACCGGCGCCTTCTCCATTGCCCACTTGCCGGAATTCCGGTCGTATTGGGACAAGGTGAAGCAATGCCAATCTTTATCATCGAGCTTCATATGATCGCCCCGGTAATAATATCCGGGCCACCGCGTTTCCTGGCGGAACAGCGTGTGCTGAGTGACGGACTCCGATGCCAGGAGCCGGTGGTGCAGTTCCCAGGTACGTTGAAGCTGGTGCAGATCTTCGGCGCCCATGTGGGCCATGTCTTCCTTCAGCATGCCCAGCAACTCGATACCGCGGTTGAGCATCTGGTCGTTCGTAATGTAGTTGGCACCGATGCCGCCGACGTATTCGTCCATGATCTTCTCGAGACGCTGAAGACCCTGGATCGGCAGAAGATAACTCGGCGATACGGTTCCAGCCGTGATCTCGTTGCGGCCGACGCGATAGTTCTCCAACGGCTGGAAGATCTCCTTTTCGAGGTTCTGATAATCCTGTTCGCTGACCTGCGGCTGGGCCTTCCCCATGTCGTTCACGTACTTGACCGCCGCCTTGGCGGCAATCCGGCCTTCGGTAAACGACCCTGAAGAAAACTTGTGCGCCGTGCCGCCGATGGTATCGCCAGCGCCAAAAAGCCCGTCGACCGTCATCATGCGGTTGTAGCCCCACTGATATTCCGCGGGGGCGTAGTCTTCCGGTCCACTCGCCCACGCGCCGGAGCAGGTCGCGTGAGAGCCCAAGACATAAGGCTCGGACATGGTCAGTTCGGGATTGGTATGCTTGGGGTCGATGTTCTGCGACGCCCAAACGACCGCTTGCCCGATCGTCATGCCCAAGAAGTTCTCCCAGCCAACGGTCTCCTTGTGCGGATCCTGGAAGGCTTCCTTGGTAACCATGCGGATGGGACCGCGCCCCGCCTTCAGTTCCTCGAGGAAGGCGTGGTTCCTGAGGCAAGTCGGCACCGGATGCCGGTCAATGTAGTCGCCCACCAATTCCTTGGTGTGGTTATACCATTTGGACTCGTACTCCTCGCCATAGCCGTTTTGCGTGTACGTCTTCAGATGGAGGAAGTACGCGCCGACGGGACCATAGCCGTCCTTGAAACGGGTCAAGGCGATGCGGTTTTCCATCTGCGTCATCTTGGCGCCGACCTGAATCGGCAAAGCATAAGCGGACCCGCTGCTCCAAGGCGCATACCAGGTCCGCCCCATGCCCTCGCCCACGGCGCGCGGCTTGAAAATGTGCGACGCACCACCGGCCCCGACGATGACGGCCTTCGCGCGAAACACGTAGAAATCACCCGTCCGCACGTTGAACCCGACGGCGCCGGCGACCCGGTTGGACTTGCTCTTGTCCATCAACAGGTGGGTGATCATGATCCGGTTATAGACCTTGGTCGCGGCCTTGCGGGCTGCCTCGGCGACGATCGGCTTATAGCTTTCGCCGTGAATCATGATCTGCCACTTGCCTTCGCGCAGATACCGTCCTGTCTTGGGGTCCCGCATGATTGGGAGGCCCCATTCCTCGAACATGTGCACCGAGGAGTCCACGTGGCGGGCGATGTCGTAGCCCAGGTCCTCGCGCACCAGGCCCATCAAGTCGTTGCGGGCGTAGCGAACATGGTCCTCGGGCTGGTTCTCGCCCCATTGCATGCCCATGTAACAGTTGATGGCGTAGAGGCCCTGCGCGACAGCGCCGCTGCGCTCGATGTTTGCTTTCTCGACGCAGACGATTTTCAGATCCCGTCCCCAGTACCTGGACTCGTAGGTTGCCCCGCAACCGGCCATGCCGCCGCCGATGACAAGGATGTCCGAGTCAACGAAAACTGTTTTCCTGCCGCCGAACATCCCCATCAGATTACTCCCTGCTTAAGTTGGTCCGGACGCAACGCGGGCAATCCACCTTTGATATTCAGCGCCGCCGGTTCGTGTGCGAGTTCCTGGTTGGCGAAATCCTCGGCCCGGGGCGCAGCGTACTCGGCCGGCCCCTTTATCGAACCCCAGGGCGTCGTGCGGATCGGGGAAACGAAGTTCTTCTCGCGCCCATCGCGGAACTTGAGGCGCCATGAAATCGTTCCCTTGGCCTCTTCCCGCAGCACCCGGACACTGTGGCCCAGCGGGGCGAAGTCGGCATAACCGCGGACATCGATGGCGTTTTGCGGACAGGCCTTCACACAGGAGTAGCACTCCCAGCACATATTCGGCTCGATGTTGTAGGCCCGCCGAGTGGTTTTATCGATGTGCATGATGTCGGACGGGCAAATGTCGACGCAATGTCCGCAACCATCGCACTTGGTCATATAAACAAATGTTGGCATGGCTTTCGCTAGCTCCCTAAATGAAGACCAATGACGGGCTGATCAGTAGTTCCGAGGTTGTTCGCGAGAGCTGCCGAGGCTTGCGGGTTTGTCAGCGGGCGCGGGCAGATTGCTCCTCGATCCGTTCGCATTGGAAACCCTTTCCTCGAATGCTGCTGCGGGCTTGAAAAACATGTGCGCGAACTTGGACCATGGCACCGATCCGAACAGCACCGTCGTGGCGATGATGTACAAGCCGAAGCACACGTTAGCTCCAGAACTGCCCCTCGCTTGCATAAAGGCCCAGATCAGGCCCAGTGTAACGCTCGCCAAAAGCGAGAGAATGAACAGGTCCGCGCGCATAACGCGGAACGGTGAACCGCCCTCGGCGGCGACATCGACCCGTATGAAAAACCAGAACCAGTACCCGCCGAGGCAGACCATTAACCCTCCGAGCCACCAAAGTTGCGGCAGGATATCGGGCGTCGGGGTTGCGGGCGTCGGGTAGCCGAACACCATAATGGCGGTGGTGACTACATAGATAATGAACCCGTACATGGTCAGCAGATGGGCGATCCGGCGACGCGCGCTGCAGAATTCCCCGGATGTCAGGACGTCTACAAGGCCGGTTGTAACAGCGAGCGACACCAATTCACCGCCACCTATTTGCTTCGCTCCCTTGCTTTTCGATTTCCGCCAATTATTGAAAAAATACTTGGCGCTCCCTTTATGAACGACGTCAAACAGCGTCCCTGCCGCAACCAAAACGATCATGACTACCAGATAGGTCTGCATGACGGCGGGCGGCAGGAAATCGGTCAACGCGGCAAATGGATTGTTCGTGAACATTACTCACCCAATATGAATCTGCTGTCCTTTGCGGGCCTGCATTGCGCGGCTGTCAACGCAGCTGTGTGCAGTTGGCGCTCCCGCCAGCGACGGGAACGGCGCGTGCCCACAATACAGTGATGAACAGCCCTTTTCTGACCGCGACGATTGTACGCGCTCGGGGACAGGCAAGCACAAGAAAATGGTTATGCCGCCATAGAAAAATTTTAAATGCGCGTTGGCTTCGCGCATTTCCTTCGTAGATCGCCTGGCGTTCGGGTCAATGCATCAGGGACTGGATGCATGCATAGTCGCCATTTATGAGACACTACCTCGCGAAAACGGTACGGACAGGAAAGAATCGCTTGAAAATCTGCATTGTCTCCGACAGCCATGACCACCGCGAACCGCTCGCCGCGGCCGTTGCGGAGGCAAAAGCGCTGGGTGCCCAGGCGGTGCTGCACTGCGGCGACCTGGTGACGCCTTCCACTTTGCACGCCGTCATCGGCCTGGGTTTGCCGATCCACCTGATTCACGGCAACAACGCCGGTGATCTGTTCAACCTGTGCAAGTTCGCACAAGAGCCTGGAAACCGCTTGCACTACTACGGCCAGGATGCGTCGCCGGCGCTCGCGGAACGGCGGATCTTCATGGTGCACTACCCGCATTATGCCAGGGCAATGGCGCTCACGGGCGATTACGACCTGGTATGCAACGGCCACGAACATCGCCCTACCATTGAACGCATCCGGAACATCAAAGGGAAAGAGACGCTACGAATCGATCCCGGGACGGTCGCGGGCGTGAGCGCGCCCGCCACCTACGCGTTCGGCGATCTGCGAACCCTGGAATTCGAGATCCGGCCCGTTCCCCTTTGAAGCGTGACCGCTGGGTCGGATCGGACCAAGCCGTATAATGAACCGCAGAGGCAGAGAAACAATTTGGCTTCAAACATAAAATGTAGCCAGCGCCGATAGTTTATGGAATCCTTTTCCACCGCACCCGCCGCCGGCAAAGTGGCGCCGTTCCATGCGCGCACGCTCGAAAACACCGCGCGCATGATCGAACGCGAGCCGTATTACGAGGCGACCGGCGACGAAATCGCGTTGTTCGAAGCCGCCTATGCGAGCCAGATTCCGGTGTTGCTCAAAGGACCGACCGGGTGCGGGAAAACGCGCTTCATGGAATGCATGGCGTGGCGCCTACAACGCCCGCTGGTTACCGTCTCGTGTCACGACGATTTGACTGCGGCGGACCTCATCGGCCGCTATCTGATCACGAATAACGAAACGGTCTGGGTCGACGGCCCGCTCGCCCACGCCGTGCGCTGCGGCGGCATCTGCTACCTCGATGAAATCGTTGAGGCGCGCAAAGACACCACCGTCGTCATCCATCCGCTGGCGGACGACCGCCGCATCCTGCCGATGGAAAAACACGGCGAATTGCTGCACGCGCCCAAGGAGTTTCTGCTGGCGATGTCATATAACCCCGGCTATCAAAGCGTGCTGAAGGAATTGAAACAGAGCACGCGCCAGCGTTTTATCGCGGTCGAATTCAATTACCCGCACGCCGTGCTCGAGAAGAAAATCATCATGACCGAAACCGGCGTTGCTCCGGATGTCGCCGACAAGTTGATACGGCTGGCGGAAATGACACGCAATCTGAAGGGCAACGGCCTCGACGAAGGCGCCTCGACCCGGTTGCTGGTCCACGCCGGCAAGTTGATCGCCAAAGGCATACCTGCGCGTGCCGCATGCACCGGTGCGATCGCCGAAGCGCTGACCGACGACCCGGACATGGTGCGCGCCGTCAATGAACTCGCCCACTCCCTCTTCTGATCCCGGCGTGACCGCCGCGCCGGACGAACCGCTCGGCGCTGTGCAACTGGAAGAGCGGCTGGATGAATCGCTCGATCCCGTACTGTCCTCGCGCCGCACCGCGCAACCGCTCGCCCTCAAGTTAGCGCCTCTCGAACGCGAGTTCCAGGACTTCGTGCTGCACTGGGTCGCCGTGATCGCGCGCACGAGCGGTGAACTGGCCTATCAGTTTGCCGCACTCGCGCCCGACGTATTGCGCAAGGTCGATCCTGCCACTGCGGAAGCCTGGATTATTCACGCGATGGACACCTTCGATCGCGAAGGCCTGTATCGCGGCAGTTCCGTGCTCAAAGCGATTGATTCGTTTATCGTCGCATCCCGCCAGCAGGCGCACGCCGTCGCGTTCGAAGACGCCCATAACGTGCTGGGGCTTTTTATCTGCGGGCTGGCGGGCCGTCGTCTCAAGCTCGAAGTCGCGAGCGAAGCCTACACCGACACCGAAACGATCCATCTGCCCGCGCGCATCTTCGAGCACGCGTCGCCGGCGCAGAATTTTCTCGCCTACAAGGCGCTCGCCACGCATTTATGGGCGCAGACACGCTACGGGACGTTCAACGTCAATGGGGCGGACAAACTGGCGCTTTATGCCGATCCGGTGCGCGCGTTAGCACTCTATCACTACCTCGAAACCACACGTATCGATGCGATTATCGCGCGCGAACTGCCGGGCCTTGCGCGCGAGCTCGCCGTCCTGCGCGATGACACCGAGGCGCCCCCCGCCTGCGAGCGCCTGCGCGAGCCGGCCGCCACCGCCGCCGACAGTCTCGCGCTGGTCGGCGTTCTGTACGCGACTTTCAAGCCGCCCCGCCTGAGCTATATGGGAACGTTGCATCCCGAAATCGTGCAAGCCGTACGCGCCGCACGCATCCAGCGTGAAAAACGCGAATTGCAATCCGAGCTTGCGAAAATGCTGCCCGAAAAACCGGATACCGGGCAAACGCCTGCGCAGACCGCGACGAAACCGCGATATACGGTCGCGAATACGGATGCCGCGGAAAACAATGGCGGCATTGAACTCAGCCTCGACGGCATGCCGGTGACGCCGCCCGACCACGTGAACGACCTGCTCCAATCGATTGCCCAGGACCTGGGTGAAATTCCCGATGAATATCTGGTGCCGGCCGGGGATGGCGCGTATCGAGGAAATCGCACGGCGGAAGACAAGGCCTCCGATGTCTGGCAGGGCACGTATCATGAGGAAGGCGCGGTGTTATACAACGAATGGGATTACAAGCGCCGTCACTACCGCAAGAACTGGTGCGTACTGCGCGAACTTGATGTCCATCCCGGCGATCCCGATTTCATCGATGCAACACTCGCCCGCTACGCGCTGCAGGTGCGGCAACTGCGTCGCACCTTCGAGATGCTGCGCGGCGAAGACCGGTGGCTCAAAAAGCAGCAAGGCGGCGACGACATCGACTTGGACGCCGTGATCACCGGCTATGCGGACATGCGCTCCGGCATGGAATTGCCCGAGCAACTCTTCCTGCGTCGGCACCGCGCCGAGCGCGACATCGCGGTGATGTTCATGGTCGACATGAGCGGCTCCACCAAGGGGTGGATCAACGACGCCGAACGCGCATCGCTCGTTCTCCTGTGCGAAGCACTCGAGATGCTTGGCGATCGCTACGCGATCTATGGATTTTCAGGCATCACGCGCAAACGCTGCGAAATCTACCGCGTCAAGCGGTTTAGCGAGCGCTACGACGATAACGTGCGGCGGCGCATAGCCGGCATCCTGCCGCAGGACTATACGCGTATGGGAGTTGCCATCCGCCACCTGACCGCGCTGCTCAACGCAGTCGACGCGCGCACCAAGCTGCTGATCACGCTCTCCGACGGCAAACCGGACGACTACAGCGACAACTACCGGGGCGAATACGGCATCGAGGACACGCGCCAGGCACTGGTCGAGGCGCACCGCAGCGGCATACACCCGTTCTGCATCACCATAGACCGCGAAGCGCGCGAATACTTGCCGCGCATGTATGGCGCGGTAAACTACACGGTCATCGAGGATGTCGCGCGGCTGCCGCTGAAAGTTGCCGACGTTTATCGCCGGCTGACCACCTGACATTGAGAAACGAGCGCCATGCAAAGAGATTCAGACCGCATTCCCAAGAATGTGCTGGGCGCCCCGCTGCAACCGTGCAGCGAAAGGCCGGTAACGGGGTTTTTCCGTGACGGCTGCTGCAACACCGGCGACGAAGACATCGGCGCGCACGTCGTGTGCGTAAGAGTGACCCGGGAGTTTCTCGAATTCAGCGCCGCGCGCGGCAACGATCTGACCACGCCGCACCCCGAATTCGGCTTCCCGGGCCTTAAACC
>JANNPG010000167.1:0-3472 GCA_031399805.1 Betaproteobacteria bacterium
GGTGGAGGTGTGCATCAGGTAAGCCTCGTTGAAACTGTGGCGGTCGAGCTTGCGCGTGTCGCTGTCCTGCACCAGGATTTGCGACGCCTGCGAGAGCCCCGCCAGCATCTTGTGCGTCGACTGCGTCGAAAAAATCACCGATTCCTTGCAGCGCGGCCGGTTCTGGCCGATCGCATGCATGCCGCGGTAATAGTCATGGAACGTCGCGTGCGGCAGCCACGCCTCGTCGAAGTGCAGCGTGTCGATTTTTCCGTCCAGCATCTCCTTGATGGTGTCGACGTTGTAGACCACTCCGTCGTAGGTGCTCTGCGTGAGGGTCAGCACGCGCGGCTTGGCGCTCACCTCGCGCGCAAACGGATGGGCCTTGATCTTTTTCTCGATGTTCTCCCAGCGGAATTCCTCGAGCGGAATCGGACCGATGATGCCGAAGTGATTGCGGGTCGGCATCAGGAACACGGGCACCGCACCCGTCATCGTGATGGCGTGCAGAATCGACACGTGGCAGTTGCGGTCCACGATCACGACATCGCCCGGCGCCACTGTCGAATGCCATACCATCTTGTTGGACGTCGACGTGCCGTTGGTGACGAAATACAGGTGGTCGCAGCCGAAAATCCGCGCCGCGTTGCGCTCGGACGCCGCCACCGGGCCGGAGTGGTCGAGCAGCTGCCCCAGTTCGTCGACCGCGTTGCACACATCGGCGCGCAGCATGTTTTCGCCGAAGAACTGGTGGAACATCTGGCCGACCGGGCTCTTGAGGAAGGCGACACCGCCCGAATGCCCGGGGCAATGCCACGAATAGGAGCCGTCCTGCGCGTAATCGGTAAGCGCGCGAAAGAACGGCGGCGCCAGGCCATCGAGATAGCTGCGCGTCTCGCGGATGATATGGCGCGCCACAAACTCCGGCGTGTCCTCGAACATGTGAATGAAGCCGTGCAGTTCGCGCAGGATGTCGTTGGGAATGTGGCGCGAGGTCTTGGTTTCGCCGTACAGATAAATCGGTATTTCCGAATTGCGGAAGCGAATTTCCTCGATGAAGGCGCGCAGGTTGAGCACCGCCTGATCGATTTCCGGCCCCGGGGTGAACTCCTCATCGTCGATCGACAGGATAAACGCGGAGGCGCGCGATTGTTGCTGTGCGAACTGCGAAAGGTCATTGTAGGTCGTCACGCCGATGACTTCGACGCCTTCGTCTTCGATCGCTTTGGCCAGCGCGCGTATACCGAGACCGCTCGCGTTTTCGGAGCGGAAATCCTCGTCGATCACGATCACCGGGAAATGGAATTTCATTCCTTGCTCCTTAGACTGCTCGCGGCAACGATAGGGAAAAACTTGCCCACGCGCGCTAAATTTTAGGCAGCGTCACACCTTGTCTGGATTCAGGAGTCGGGATTCAGGATTCGGAGTTTACCCCAAGACCGGCGGAATTTTACTGAATCCCGAGTCCTGTATCCCCTTCCCCCGCAGCGAGAGGGGAGAGCGTGGTAAGAATGCGAGGGGGCCTCAGGATGGGGGCAGCGCATCCTGCCCCTAGGTATTCTGAACCACGATCTTCGGGAACGCCGCCGAGTGGTCCTGCTGCTTCTCGGCAATTTTGACGGCGACGCGGCGCGCGATCTGGCGGTAGATTTCCGCGACGCGGCCGTCGGGATCGGCGACCACGGTGGGTTTGCCCGAATCCGTCTGCTCGCGGATACTGATGTCGAGCGGCAGGGACCCCAGCAAGTCGATCCCGTAGTCCTTGCTCATGCGGTCGCCGCCGCCGCTGCCGAAAATGTTCTCTTCGTGGCCGCATTTGGAGCAGATGTGCAGGCTCATG
This sequence comes from Betaproteobacteria bacterium, assembly GCA_031399805.1. Lineage (GTDB taxonomy): Bacteria > Pseudomonadota > Gammaproteobacteria > Burkholderiales > SG8-41 > PALSA-1004. Next base: position 1,820 of record JANNPG010000167.1, read on the forward strand.
TTCTCGACGACGCCAAGAATCGGAATATTGACCTTCTCGAACATCTTGAGCCCCTTGCGGGCGTCCATCAGCGCGATGTCCTGCGGCGTCGTGACGATGACCGCACCGGTGACCGGCACGCGTTGTGCCAGCGTCAACTGGATATCGCCGGTACCCGGCGGCAGATCGACCACCAGATAATCGATGTCGCGCCAGTTGGTTTCATTGAGCAGTTGCTCGAGCGCCTGCGTCACCATCGGGCCGCGCCACACCATCGGTGTTTCGACGTCGATCAGGAAACCGATCGACATGGCCTGAATGCCGTGGCCCTGCATCGGCTCCAGCCGCTTGCCGTCTTTGGATTCCGGCCGCCCGCTGATGCCGAGCATGGTCGGTTGCGACGGCCCGTAAATATCGGCATCCAGCATGCCGACGCTCACACCCTCGGCAGCCAGCGCCAGCGCCAGATTGACCGCGGTGGTGGACTTGCCGACGCCACCCTTGCCCGAGGCAACGGCGATGATGTTCTTCACGCCGGGAATCAGCTTGACGCCGCGCTGCACCGCGTGCGACACGATTTTCATGCTCACGTTGGCGGTCACGCTGCCGATGCCCGGGATGGTTTTCAACTTGGCGATGACCTGCTTGCGGATCGGCTCGATCTGGGTCTTCGCGGGGTAACCCAACAGGATATCGAGCGACACGTTGTCGCCGTCGATCTTGATGTTCTTCGCTTCCTTGCCGGTGACGTAGTCTTTACCCGTATTGGGGTCGGTCAACTCTTTGAGCGCGGCCTGGATTTGCTGTTCGGTAATTGCCATGGGTATTCCCGGGTCAATAGCAGTGAGGGCGGGATTTTAAACAATTACGCGCGGAACGCCTAACGAAACCGTCGCGAAACCCTCTCCAAACCCTTTAATCAAGAGGGGTTTGTTACAATTCAATGCTTAACGCACCTGCCCCGCAAATGACCCGCAAAATCTTCGTCACCACCGCCCTGCCGTATGCCAATGGGTCGTTTCATATCGGCCATATCATGGAGTACATCCAGGCCGATATCTGGGTGCGCTTCCAGCGTATGCAAGGCCACGAAGTGCATTTCGTGTGCGCCGACGACGCGCACGGCGCGCCCATCATGCTCAAAGCCGAAGCGGAAGGCGTCACGCCGGAGCAGCTCGTCACCCGCATCGGCGCCGAACGCAAGAAATATCTCGACGGCTTTCATATCGCCTTCGACAACTGGCATTCGACGCATTCGCCGGAAAACACCGAGCTGTCGCAGGACATTTACCGCCGGCTCAAGAAGGCGGGGCTGGTCTATACCAAGCCGGTCGAGCAGTTCTTCGACCCGGTGAAAGGCATGTTCCTTGCGGACCGCTACATCAAGGGCGAGTGCCCGAAGTGCGGCGCCAAAGACCAGTACGGCGACGCCTGCGAGAACTGCAGTGCCGCGTACTCGGCGACCGACCTGAAGAATCCCTACTCGACGTTGTCGGACGCCAAACCCGTGCTGAAAACCTCCGAGCACCACTTCTTCCGCCTGTCCGACCCGAAGTGCAGGACTTTCCTGTAGGGCTGGGTGGCGAAGCCCGGCCGCCTGCAGCCGCAGGTGGTCAACAAGGCGAAGGAGTGGCTGGACGGAGAAGGCGACAAGGCGCTGGGCGACTGGGACAT
>JANNPG010000227.1:0-7737 GCA_031399805.1 Betaproteobacteria bacterium
ACCGAAAAGCTCGCCGAGCACAGGACCTTTCTGCAGTCGGTACCATACATGGACCGGCTTGATTACTGCTCAATGATGGTGAACGAACATGCCTATGTGATGGCCATCGAGAAGCTGCTGGGCATTGAGGTGCCGGTACGCGCGCAGTATATCCGCGTCATGTTCGACGAGATCACGCGCATCCTCAATCACCTGGTGTGGATCGGCGCGCACGCGCTTGACGTCGGCGCGATGACGGTGTTCCTGTATGCATTCCGCGAACGTGAAGACCTGGTGGATTGTTACGAGGCGGTGTCGGGGACGCGCATGCATGCGGCCTATTACCGTCCGGGCGGGGTCTATCGCGATCTGCCCGACACCATGCCGCAGTACGAGGCGTCGCGTATCCACAACGCGAGCGCGATCCGCGGGCTGAACGAAAACCGCCGGGGCTCGCTGCTCGATTTTATCGAGGACTTCACGCGCCGCTTCCCCACCTATGTCGACGAATACGAGACGCTGCTCACGGATAACCGCATCTGGAAGCAGCGCCTGGTCAGCATCGGTGTCGTGTCGCCGGAGCGCGCCAAGGCGCTCGGCTTCAGTGGTCCGATGCTGCGCGGTTCGGGCGTCGAGTGGGATCTGCGCAGGAAGCAGCCGTACGAAGTCTATGACCGCCTGGACTTCGACATTCCGGTCGGCGTCAACGGCGATTGCTACGACCGCTACCTCGTGCGCGTCGAAGAAATGCGTCAGTCGAACCGCATCGTCAGGCAATGCATCGACTGGCTGCGCGCGAACCCCGGCCCGGTAATGGCGGACAGTCATAAAGTGGCGCCGCCGTCGCGGGTGGCGATGAAACAGAACATGGAGGAGCTCATCCACCACTTCAAGCTCTTTACCGAAGGCATGTACGTGCCGCCCGGCGAGGTCTACGCCGCGGTCGAGCATCCGAAGGGCGAATTCGGCATCTACCTGATATCCGATGGCGCCAACAAACCGTACCGCCTCAAGATCCGTCCGCCGGGCTTTGTCCACCTTTCCGCGCTCGACGAGATGGTACGCGGCCACATGATCGCCGACGTGGTGGCGATGATCGGGTCGCTGGATATCGTTTTCGGGGAGATCGACCGATGAACGCACCGCTGATGCTGAGCCCCGCGGCGCTTGCCAGAATTGACCAGGCGGTTGCCAAATATCCGGCCGACCATCAGCAATCGGCGGTGATGGCGGCGCTCACCATTGCGCAGGACGAAAAAGGCTGGCTCGCGACCGAGACCATGGATTTCGTCGCGCACTATCTGGACATGCCGCCGATCGCGGTCTACGAAGTCGCGAGCTTTTACACGATGTACGACTTGCAGCCGGTGGGCAGATGCAAGCTCGCCATCTGCACCAATCTGCCGTGCGCGCTGCAGGGGGCGAGCGTGGCGGCCGCGCACCTGAAGAAGAAACTCGGCATCGGCTTCGGCGAAACCACCGCCGACGGCGCGTTCACGCTGAAGGAAGCCGAGTGCTTCGGGGCGTGCGGCGATGCGCCGGTGCTGCTTGTCAACAACAAACGCATGGCGTGTGCGATGACCGCCGACGAGCTCGATAAACTCATCGAGGAACTGAAATAATGGGTCTGCCTGTCCCGCCGTTCGCCGCCGATCTGTTTGGTCCCGATGCGATCATCATGAAGGGCATCACGGGCGCCAACTGGCGACTGCAGGATTACGCTGCGCGCGGCGGCTATGCGGCGCTCAAAAAAATACTCGCCGAAAAAATTCCCCCCGAGCAGGTGACCGCCGAGATCAAGAAGTCAGCCTTGCGCGGCCGCGGCGGTGCGGGTTTTCCGACCGGGCTCAAATGGAGTTTCATGCCGCGCCAGTACGCGGGCGCGAAATACCTCGTGTGCAATTCCGACGAAGGCGAGCCGGGCACGTTCAAAGACCGCGACATTATGCGCTACAACCCGCACAGCCTGATCGAGGGCATGGCGATCGGCGCCTACGCGATGGGCATCGCGGTCGGCTACAACTATGTGCACGGCGAGATCTGGGATGTCTACGAGCGGATGGAAGAAGCGCTGGCCGAAGCGCGCGCCGCGGGCTACCTCGGGAAGAGCATCCTCGGCTCGGATTTCAGCTTCGAGCTCCACAACCATCACGGCTGGGGCGCCTACATCTGCGGCGAGGAAACCGCGCTCTTGGAATCGCTCGAAGGCAAGAAAGGCATGCCGCGCTTCAAGCCGCCGTTTCCGGCGAGTTACGGCCTCTACGGCAAGCCGACTACGATCAACAATACCGAGACGTTCGCGGCGGTGCCGTGGATCATCAATAACGGCGGCGAAGCTTTTCTCGGCCTCGGCCGGCCGAACAACGGCGGCACCAAGATTTTTTCGGTATCGGGTGACGTCGCGCGACCCGGCAACTATGAAGTGAGGCTCGGCACGCCGTTCGCGAAATTGCTCGAAATGGCGGGCGGCATGCGCGACGGCAAAAAGCTGAAAGCAGTCATTCCCGGCGGCTCGAGCATGCCGGTCGTGCCGGCCGATATCATGATGGCGACCGACATGGACTACGACTCAATTGCGAAAGCGGGCTCGATGCTGGGTTCGGGCGCGGTGATCGTGATGGACGAGACGCGCTGCATGGTGAAGTGCCTGCTGCGGCTCGCGTATTTCTATTACGAGGAATCGTGCGGGCAGTGCACGCCGTGCCGCGAAGGCACCGGCTGGCTGTATCGCACGGTTGACCGCATCGAGCACGGCCGCGGCAAGCCGGAAGACCTTGATCTCCTGAACAGCGTCGCCGACAACATCCAGGGCCGCACGATATGCGCGTTGGGCGACGCGGCGGCGATGCCGGTGCGCGCATTCATCCAGCATTATCGCGACGAGTTTCAGCATCACATCGACCATAAGCAATGCCTGGTTCCCAACTACGTCTGAGAGATGAAAGCGCCGGCTGCCCTCACCCCCCACGCCCGCGAAGGGCGGAGCAGGTTCCGTCGGGCTTGCCCGATGGATGCGACCCCGCAGCGGGATGCAACGCGTCGGAATTCGCGTGCTAATGCGCGCCTCCGCGGTCGCATCCCCAATAAATGGGGCCCCTGCTCCGCGCTCCGGCGCGCCTCTCCCGCTCACGCGGGCGAGGGGAGCTTCGTGAGCTGCGGGCGCAACTAAATATATGCTGGAAATTGAGATCGACGGCCGCAAACTCGAAGTGCCGGATGGCAGCACCGTCATGGATGCGACCAATCAGGCCGGCGTTTACGTGCCGCACTTCTGTTATCACAGGAAGTTGTCCATCGCGGCGAACTGCCGGATGTGCCTGGTGCAGGTCGAGAAGGCGCCCAAGCCGTTGCCGGCGTGCGCGACACCCGTGACCAACGGCATGAAGGTGTTCACACACTCGGAGCAGGCCGTCACGGCGCAAAAAGGCGTGATGGAGTTTCTGCTCATTAACCATCCGCTCGACTGCCCGATCTGCGACCAGGGCGGCGAATGCCAGTTGCAGGACCTCGCGGTCGGCTATGGCGCGAGCGGCTCGCGCTACGAGGAACCCAAGCGCGTCGTCAACAACAAGAATCTGGGCCCGCTGATCTCGACTGACATGACGCGCTGCATACACTGCACGCGCTGCGTGCGCTTCGGCCAGGAGATCGCCGGCATCATGGAACTCGGCATGATAGGCCGCGGCGAGCACGCGGAGATCATCGCGTTCGTCGGCAAGACCGTCGATTCCGAACTGTCGGGTAATATGATCGACCTGTGCCCGGTCGGCGCGCTGACGTCCAAACCGTTTCGCTACAGCGCGCGCACGTGGGAATTGACGCGCCATGCGTCGGTGAGCCCGCATTGCGGGCTGGGCTCCAACCTGACGGTGCAGGTCAAGCAGAACCGCGTGATGCGCGTGCTGCCGCGCGACAATGAAGCGATCAACGAATGCTGGCTGTCGGACAAGGACCGCTTCGCGTACGAAGGGCTGAATTCCGCGGACCGCCTCGTCAAACCGATGATCCGGGACACCGGCGGATGGAAGGAAGTCGACTGGCAGGTCGCGCTGGAGTTCGTCGCGAAGGGGTTGCGGCAGGTTCGCGACCGCCACGGCGCGGCGCACATCGCCGCGCTCGCGACGCCGCACCAGACGCTCGAAGAACTCTATTTGCTGCAGAAGCTCACCCGCGGCGTCGGCAGCAATAACGTCGACTTTCGTACGCGCCAGTCTGACTTCGGCGCCGATGCCGGTGCCGGTGTCGTGCCGTGGCTGGGCATGCCGATCGCCGACATTTCGCAGCTCGACCGCGTGCTCGTCATCGGCAGCACCTTGAGGAAAGACCATCCGCTCATCGCGAACCGTCTGCGCCAGGCGGCGAAGAAGCAATTGCAGGTGAACCTGATCAACCCGGTTGACGACGATCTTTTGATGCGCGTGGCGAACAAGTTGATCGCCGCGCCGTCGCAACTCACGCATGCGCTCGCGCAGGTCGTGAAAGCCGTTGCGCAGGCCAAGGGTGCGGCGGTCGCCGCCGAATTTACCGCGGTTGAGGCCGGCGACGCCGCCAAACGCCTCGCCGACAGTCTGACGTCGGGCAAGAACGTCGCGATTTTCCTCGGTAATTTCGCGCAGCATCATCCCGCTGCAATGCAACTGCATGCGCTCACGCAGACGCTGGCCGATTTGCTCGGTGCCAGATCCGGTTTCCTGGGCGAGGCGGCGAACAGCGTCGGTGCTTACATCGCGGGCGCGGCCGCGGGCGGTCTTGATGCGCGCGAGATCATCGCGCAGCCGCGCAAAGCCTATGTACTGCTCGGCGTCGAGCCTGAACTCGATTGCTTTGACCCGGCCCGGGCCGTGACCGCGATGAAAGAGGCCGAGTTCGTCGTCGCGCTGTCGCCCTACCAGCACGGGGCGCTCGCCTATGCGCACGCGATGCTGCCGATTTCGCCGTTCACCGAAACATCAGGCACGTTTGTCAGCACCGAGGGCAGGGTGCAGAGTTTCCGCGGCGTGGTGCAGCCGCTGGCGGACACGCGGCCGGCGTGGAAAGTATTGCGCGTGCTCGGCAACCTGCTCGGTCTCGCGGGCTTTGACTACGACAGCAGCGAAGCGGTGCTCAAGGACGCGCTGGCGGGGGCGGACGTTGCGTCGCGCTTGAACAATCGCCTGCACAGCGCCGCGGTGGGCAAATTCGACATTGCCAGCGCGGGCATCGAGCGCATCGGGGAAGTCCCGCTATACCAGGCCGACGCCATCGTGCGCCGCGCCGCCTCGTTGCAGCAGAATTTTGATGCCGCCGCGCCGGTGGCGTCGATGAATGGCGGGCTGTTTGCGCAACTCGGGCTGCGTGACGGCGATCAGGTCAAGATCACGCAGGGTGGCGGCACCGCGGTCCTGAATGCGGTGCGCGATGACAAGCTGCCGGCGAATTGCATCCGCGTGCCGGCCGCGCATCCGCTGACCGCAGAACTCGGCGGCATGGTCGGTGCCATCACGGCCGAGCGCGTGGCGTCCCAGCAAAAGGTGGCGGTGTGAACGCAGTCGTGCAGCCGCTGGTGAATCTCGGAACCTGGGCGTGGGGGTTGCTCGGCGCAGTCGTGGTCGCGGTATTCGGACAGGATTTCGCGCCGTACGTGCTGTACGCGATCAAAACACTGATCCTGATCGTCTGTATCGTGGCGCCGCTGATGGGATGCGTTGCTTACCTGACGTTGTGGGAGCGCAAGATGATCGGCTGGATGCAGGTGCGCATAGGCCCCAATCGCGTCGGCCCGCTGGGGCTCTTCCAGCCGATTGCCGACGGCGTCAAGCTGCTGATCAAGGAGATCATCGTGCCGTCCGGCGCGAGCAAGTTGCTGTTCGTGCTGGCGCCGATCCTGGCGCTGATGCCGGCCCTGGCCGCGTGGGCGGTCGTGCCGTTCAGTCCGGAACTCGTGCTGGCCAACATCGATGCAAGCCTGCTCTACATCATGGCCATCACCTCGATGGGTGTCTACGGGATCATCATCGCCGGCTGGGCGTCGAACTCGAAGTATGCGTTCCTCGGCGCAATGCGCTCGGCGGCGCAGATCGTTTCGTATGAAATTGCAATGGGATTTGCGTTGGTCGGCGTGCTGATGGCGGCGCAAAGCCTGAATCTGGTCGAAATCGTCATGAGCCAGCAGGGCCGGTACGGCGTGCTCAACTGGTTCGTTGTCCCGCTGTTTCCGTTTTTCCTCGTTTATCTGATCGCCGGCGTGGCGGAAACCAACCGCGCGCCGTTCGACGTTGCGGAGGGCGAGTCCGAAATCGTCGCCGGTTTCCACGTCGAGTACTCGGGCATGGCATTCGCCCTGTTTTTCCTTGCCGAATACGCGAACATGCTGCTGGTCGCCACCCTGTGCTCGATCCTGTTCCTCGGCGGGTGGCTGTCGCCGGTGCCGCTGGCGTTGGCGGAAACGATCGGCCTGCCGTGGCTGGCCGCCGGCAATACCGGCTGGCTGTTTCTGAAGTTGTTCCTGGTGGTGTCGAGCTTTCTGTGGTTCCGCGCGACGTTCCCGCGCTACCGCTACGATCAGATCATGCGCCTGGGCTGGAAGGTATTCATTCCGTTGACCATCGTGTGGATCGTCGTGCTCGGCGCATGGATGCAGACGCCGTTATGGGTCTGGTGGAAGTGAGGTTACGATGATAGCGCGCATAGGCGATTTTTTCCGCACCTTCCTGCTCTTCGAGCTGGTGAAGGGCATGATGGTGACCGGGCGGCACCTGTTTGCGCGCAAGATCACGGTGCAGTACCCCGAAGAGAAAACCCCGCAGTCGGGGCGCTTTCGCGGGCTGCATGCATTGCGCCGCTATCCGAATGGCGAAGAGCGCTGCATCGCGTGCAAATTGTGCGAGGCGGTGTGCCCTGCGCTGGCGATCACGATCGAGTCCGAGCAGCGCGAGGACGGCACCCGCCGCACCACGCGCTATGACATTGATCTGACCAAATGTATTTTCTGCGGCTTCTGCGAGGAATCGTGCCCGGTCGATGCGATAGTCGAGACGCGCATTCTCGAGTACCACGGCGAGCAGCGCGGCGACCTGATCTACACCAAGCCGATGTTGCTCGCCATCGGCGACCTATGCGAAGAGCAGATTGCGAAAGACCGTGCCGCTGACGCGGTATACCGTTGAGTGAATGAGTGAAGGATGACGAGTGAAGGGTAGTGGCAAAAAGGGCTTGAGTCGTGTGCGTCCCTTCACCCTTCACCCTTCACCCTTCACAAATAAAGCATGAGCTTTCAGACTTTCATCTTTTACGCGTTCTCGACGGTGCTGATCGGCGCCGCAGTCGGCGTGATCACATCGCGCAACCCGGTGCATTCGGCGTTGCTGCTGGTGCTCGCCTTTTTCACCTCCGCCGGCCTGTGGATTCAGTTGCAGGCGGAATTTCTGGCGATTACGCTGGTGCTGGTCTACGTGGGCGCGGTCATGGTGCTGTTCCTGTTCGTCGTGATGATGCTCGACATCAACCTGGCCAAGCTGCGCGAGGGGTTCTGGAGCTACCTGCCGCTGGGCAGCGTGGTGGCGGCACTGCTGGTTCTGGAATTAAGCTGGATTCTGTGGAGTCATTACGCCGCGATGAACATAGAGGAGCCTGTGTCCGCCGCCGCCGGCTTCAGCAATACCAAGCAGCTCGGGCGCCTCATCTATACCGAGTATGTCTATCCGTTCGAAATCGCCGCGGTGATCCTGCTGGTTGCCATCGTCGCGGCGATTGCGCTGACGTTGCGCCACCGCAAGCCCA